>NZ_JBHVOS010000032.1:0-36800 GCF_042887685.1 Oerskovia sp. NPDC057915
TTTTATCGGCCGGGGGGGGGGGCGTCCCCCCGCGGGGGGGCCCCCCCCCCCCACACGGGTCTACCTCGGCGGCGCCGCGAGGGAACGTGCCGGCAGGATGATCGGCGCCCCGCCACCGGGGTGCGCCACGACCTCGACCGGGTAGTCGTAGACCTCGCTCAGGAGCTCGGCCGTCAGGACCTCGTGCGGAGAGCCGTCGGCCACCACGCGCCCACCCGACAGGAGCGTGACCTGGTCCGCGTACGCCGACGCGAGGCCCAGGTCGTGCACGACGACGACCACGGCGCCCCCGGCCTCCGCGTGCCGACGCGCGATCTGGAGCACGAGCTCCTGGTGCTTGAGGTCGAGCGCGGCCGTCGGCTCGTCGAGCATGAGCAGCCCGGTCCGCTGCGCCAGGACGCGGGCGAGCGCGACACGCGCCTTCTCGCCCCCGGACAGCGACGGGAAGTGCCGACCCGCGAGGTGCGTCACGTCGGTCGCGGCGAGCGCCTCGGCGACCACCGCGTCGTCGACCTCTTCCGACGGGGTACCGCGCCAGGGCGCGCGACCCATCTGCACGACGTCGAGCGACGTGAACGGGAAGCTGAGGTGGATCTGCTGCATGAGCACGGCTCGGCGCATCGCCAGCTCGGTCGGCGTCCAGGACCGCAGGGGAGCGCCGTCGACCAGCACCGAACCGGCGTCGAGCGGCAGGTCGCCCGTGAGCGCACCGAGCAGCGAGGACTTGCCCGCACCGTTGGGGCCGAGCAGCGCGCGGACCTCGCCCGCGCGCACCTGGACGGACACGTCGCGCAGCACGGGCGTGCCGTCGAGCGAGAGCGTCGCGTCGCGCGCCTCGGTCACGACGTCGCCCGCCACGGCAGCGGAGGGCAGCCGCGAGGAGCGTCGCCGTCCCGTGACCGCGGTCCGCAGCGACGACAAGAAGCTGCTGCCCTCGTGCCGCGAGTCGAGCTCGACCAGCGTGCGGCTCATGCCCAGCCTCCCTGGCGCGAGCGCGTGCGGCGCAGCAGGTAGAAGAAGAACGGTCCACCGACGAGCGAGGTGATCATGCCCAGCGGCAGCTCGACGTTGGCGACGAGCGAGCGCGACACGAGGTCCGCGAGGAGCAGCACCACGGCGCCGCCGAGCGTCGAGGCGGGGATGAGCCACCGGTGGCTCGGCCCGCAGACCATGCGGACCAGGTGCGGCACCACGAGCCCGACGAACGCGATGATCCCCGTGAAGGCCACGCCCGCGGAGACGAGCAGGGCGACGAGGACGATGACGATCTGGCGCAGCCGCTCGACGTCGACGCCCAGGTGGTGCGCGGCGCGCTCGCCGAGGGACAGGAGGTCCATCTGGCGACGGAGCAGCATCGCACCGGTCACGCCGACGACCGCGATGGGTGCGACGACCGCGACCGAGCCCCACGTGGCCCCGCCGAGGGACCCGAGCTGCCAGAACACGATCTGCTCGCGCGCGGCCGGGTCGGCGACGAACGTGAAGAACGCGAGCAGCCCGCCCGCGAACGCGTTGACCGCGATGCCCGTGAGGACGAGCGTCACGACCTCGGTCCGCCCTCCCGAGCGGGAGAGCGCGTAGACGAGGAACGTCGTGATCAGCCCGCCCAGGAAGGCCGCGGCGGCGACCCAGGTCCCCGACACGAGCGAGCCCGCGGTGACGATGACGGCGCACGCGCCCACGGCCGCGCCCGCGGAGACCCCGATCACGCCGGGCTCGGCGAGCGGGTTGCCGAACACTCCCTGCATGAGCGCGCCCGAGCACGCGAGCGCGGCCCCGACCAGGATCGCGAGGACCACGCGCGGGAAGCGCACGACCCACAGCGTGTTCTCGCCCTGCGGGTGCGAGGGCATGGGGCCGATGTCCAGGCCCATGTGGTGCATGAGCGAGCCGAGGACCTCCGACGGCGACACGGGCACCTGCCCGGTCATGCCGGACAGGACCGTGAGCACGACCAGCGCGACGACCAGCCCGATCATGAGCCAGGTCGCTGCGCGTCGCCGCGACCTCCCGACGCCGGGCAGCGCGTCCTGCGCACCGCCGGCAGCACCGCCGCCGGCACCCGGCCCGACGGCGCCGCTCACCCGCGCGTCCGTCTCGCCACCGGCGGAGGTCGTCGCGCGCAGGGTGCGCTGCTCGGTGGTGAGGGAGCCGGAGGTGGTGCGCGACGTCGTCGGGCCGGCGGGGCGGGAGGCGGGCGTCACGGGGCGGTCGACCCTGCGTCCGCCGAGACGTCGGTCGCGCCGACCGTGCTCAGGTCCGGCGCGGGGACGCCGTAGAACGCCTGGACGAGCGACGCGATGGTCTCGCCCGTGCGGGGTCCGAACGTCAGGAGGCGGCTGCCGTCCATGTCGACCACGCGCTGGTCCTGCCCCGCGGGGGTCTGGGCGAGGCCCGGGATCGCCATCATGGCGTCGAGGCCGCCGCTCGACTCGAGGCCGTCGGTCATCACGAGGTAGGCCGCCGGGGCCGCGGCGATGATGGCCTCGCTCGTCACGGGGGCGTACTGCTGCGTGAGGCCGATCGCGGTGCCCGCGTCCTGGCCGCCGATCTCGCGGATCAGGTCGTCGGCGCCCGAGCCGGGGCCGAACAGCATCTTGATGTTGGAACCGCGCAGGTACAGGAACGCGACGAGCGGGTCACCCGTGTCCGCGGGGACCCCGGCGAGGGCCGCGCAGACCTGCTGGTCGGTGCGCGCGACGAGCGCCGCGCCCGCCTCGGGGACGCCGAGCGTGGTCGCGACCGCGGTGATGCGGTCGTCGATGCCGTCGAGCGTGCGGGCCTCGTCGAAGTAGACGACGGGGATGCCCGAGGACTCGAGCTGGGTGCGGGCCGTGTCGGTGAGGAGCGTGGCGTCCGTGAGGATGACGCTGGGGTTCAGGCCGAGGATCGTCTCGATGTTGAGGGCGTGCCCGGCGCCCGTGACGACGGGTACGTCGGCGGCCTCGGGGAAGCCCGTCGGCAGGTCCCGGCCCACGACGTTCGCGCCCAGTCCCAGGCTGTAGACGATCTCGCCGAGCGTGCCGTAGAGGTCGACCGCGATGATCCGGGAGGCGTCGGCAACCGTGACCTGGCGACCGTCGAACGACTGCACGGTCACGGGCAGCGTCGGGGTGGGCGCGGTGACGATCGGGTCGATCGTGTCGTCCGCGAACGTCGCGGTCGTGGGGCCGGTCGGGAACGACGCGGGGTCCACGGCCGGGCGCTGGCCCGTCTCGAGGGCCGCGCACGCGTCGAGGGTGACGGCCTCGGTCTCGGCCGGTGCGGGCGCGGAGTCCGTGGTCTCCGCGGGCGTCGGTCCCGGTGGCTCGTACGGGAGCGGTGCGCACCCCGCGGCGAGCAGGGCCGCGGCGAGCGTCGCGACACCGGCGACGGACGAGCGGCGCAGGCCACGCGTCAGCGGACCGCGTCGGCGCTCGGGGGACGGGACGCGGGCAGGGTGCGACATCACAGGGGCTCCAGCAGGGGTCGGCCGCCCACGCGAGAGGGCGGCTTCGGGTAAGTTGAGGCTAACCTACGCAGGCTGCCAGGAGGCATGCCGGTCCCCGAGATCTTCTGTGATCTTGGAGACGTCGGAGGCGGCGGTCCTCCGGGCCTTCGGTGCCGAGCATGCGATGGGCGTCGAAGATCCTGGGGATCTCGCCGCCCACCACATGCTCGAAGGACGCCCACCACATGCTCGAAGGACGCCCACCGCATGCTCGCGGCACGCCCACCGCTGCTCGTCCGCGAGGGGCCGAGAGTGGCCGCGAGGGGCCGCGAAGGCCCAGAGGCCGCAGCGGCGCGGGGCAGGCGCAGTGCTCGGGGGTGCCCGGTGCTCGGGGGTTCCCGTGCTCAGCGTGCGCTCAGCAGTGGACCGCGCCGAGCTCGGCGAACAGGGCGCTGTTGAGGCGGAACGCACGCTTGGCCTCTGCGACGGTCTCGGCGAGCTGCTCGTCCGTGAGGTCCAGGGCGTCGAGGCGCTCGCGGTAGACGTCCTTGAACGGCTTGGCCTTGGGGATCTCGTCGAACGTGTAGAACGCGAGGCCGTCGGGTCCGAGCCCGTAGTGGCGCTCCATCATGCGCTTGATGATCTGGCCGCCCGAGAGGTCGCCCAGGTAGCGCGTGTAGGCGTGCGCGGCGTAGGCGGAGAGCGACGTGCCGACCTCGAGGAGGCGGGCCACGTAGGCCTCGGTCGCGGGCAGGATGCGGATCTCGGTGGCCCAGTCGGGGCCGACGAGGAACGCGAGGTCCTTCTCGATCGAGGGCGTGCGCGTCAGCTCGTCGAACACGAGGGTCGCGCCCTGGGCGTCGTCGCGGATCTGGGCGCTGGCCTTCTCGAGCGCGCCGTAGATCGCGTACTGCTGCGCGGCGAGGTCGGTGTAGGCGGCGACGTCCAGCTCGCCGCCCATGAGCTTCTCGACGAAGCCCGTGGTCTCGGCCTGCTCGTGCTCGGGGCGGGTGCCCTCGCGCAGGCGCAGCGACAGGGACGCGGGTGCGGCGCCTGTGGCGGGGCGGGTCTCGGCGGTCATCTCAACGGTCACGGTGGCTCCTGCGGTTCGTCGTGTCACGTGCACGACGTCGGCACGTGCGCCAGGGGTCGGCACCGGTCCGCGGTGTGTCGTGACACATCGTCATGACGTCGCGTCAGGAACGATACAACAGTGAGGTGAGGTTTACCTATGCTCTGTGGGAGACGTCTCACGGAGCGGGCAGGGCGGACTCGGTGAGGATCTCGCCCGTCTCGACGTCGAGCACGACGATCGAGTCCGCCGGCAGGGTGTCCAGCGGCGGCGGGACGTAGCCCGGTACGGAGCCGCAGCTCCGGCGGTCGAACGTCTCGAGGACGGTGCCGTCGCGGGTCTCGACCTGGGCGGTGACGGGGTGGTCGAGGACCTCCTGGGGCCACTCCTCGACCGGCAGCACGTTGCCGTCCGCGTCGGCCGGGAAGTTGTTCCACCACCCTTCGAAGCCGCCCAGCAGGTAGGTGCCACCGTTCCCGTCGGAGACCCGGATCCCCGCGCCCGAGGTGAGCGTGACCTCGGAGCAGTCCTGCACGCCGTTGGTCTCGCGCGGTGTCTCGGCGTCCGGGGACGAGGCCGTGCCCGGCAGCGTCCCCGCCGGAGCCGCGCCCGGCACGGCAAAGGCCTCCGGGGTCGGCTCGGCCGGCCCGGTCGACGTCAGGTCGTCGGTGAGCGCCGGCACGGCGAGGGCGACTGCCAGGGCAAGGGCGCCCAGTGCTCCGGCGACGCCCAGCACCCGCCGGGTCCGCCGTCCGCGGTCGCCACGGTTCCTCGGTACGGTGACGTCGTCGGTCATCTGGTCCCCCTGCTCGTCCGGCAACACGTGCTCGCCATCCTGCACGACGGGCCGACGGGTGCCAAGGGTGGGGTCTCCCGTCGTCACCGCGTGGGCAGCGCGTGCTCCGCGACGTCCTCGGGGTTCGGCAGACCGTGCAGGAACCGGTAGCCGACCGCCGCGACGACGACCGTGAGCCCGCCCGCGACGAGCAGCGGCGTCGTGAGGTCGATCCGGGCGAGCAGCCCGCCCAGCAGCGAACCGAGCGGCATGGTCCCCCAGAGCAGCGTCCGCCACGTACCGTGGACCCGGCCCAGCAGGTGCCCCGGGATCGCGGCCTGCCGCAGCGACATGACCAGGACGTTCCACACCGACGTCGAGCCGAACGACACCGCGAAGCACACGACCGCGACGGGGACCGTCGGGAAGAACCCCATGACCACCAGTGCGACCGGCCCGACGAAGTTCGCCGCCGCCATGACGGGACCTGCCCCGAAGCGGACCTTGAGCGGGCTCACGACCACCGCCCCGACGATCCCGCCGACGGCCCCCGAGAGCATGAACACCCCGAACCACTGCTCGGGCACGTCGAGCCGTTCGAGCACGAACAGCACGTCGGTCGCGATGGCCGCCGCGAAGAACAGCGCGATCAGGATGCTGAGGAACCACAGCGGTCGCAGCATGGGGTGGCTCATGATGAAGCGGAAGCCGTCGGTGAGCTGGCGGGCGAACGTCGTGCGCACGGGAGCGAGGGCCGCGGGCTCACCGGCCCCGTCGCCGCGGCGCAGCCGCGGCCGGTGCGCCCGGTGGGCACCGGCCGCCGCGGCGGGCAGGAAGAAGGCGAGCACGCCCGCGACCGCGTAGGACAGGGCGCCGATCCCTAGCGGGATCACGACGGCGACCGCGAACAGCGCCGACGTCAGGGGGACTGCGAGGAAGTTCTGCACCACGAGCTCGCCCGCCTCGATGCGGGAGTTGGCGCGCGGCAGGTCGGGTCGGCGCACGATCGCGGGGACGACGGCCCGGATGGCGCCGTCGTACAGCGTCTCGAGCGCGCCGTACGCGAAGATCACGACGTAGAGCCACCAGATGGTCAGCGTGCCGGTCGCGAAAAGCGTCAGGAGCAGGGCCGCGAGGAGGGTCCGGGCGCCGTTGGCGATCGCCATGGCGTGGCGGCGGTCGATGCGGTCGAGCAGCACCCCGGACGGGATCGCGAAGAACAGCCAGGGGAGCATCGCGACGGCCGCGATCCCCGCGATGAGCAGCGGGTCGTCGGTGAGGCGGGCCGCGAGGAGCGGTGCGGCGACGCGCGCGATGCCGTCGGCCAGGCTCGAGCTGATGTTCGCGGTGAAGACGTTGGTGAAGGACCGGCCGAGCCCGCGGCGGGCGGGTCCGTCGGCCTGCCCGGGCGGCGTCGGGGTGTCGTCTGGGGGGAGCGGGGGGAGGGCTGGGGGCACCGGAAGACTCTAGGCGCCCGGCCGCGCGACCCCACGACGGACCGTCGGAGCCGAGGGCACGGCGGACCCGCAGGACGGATGGTGAGCCGGCGTCCGGGCAGCCCCCTAGGCCGCGACGTCCTGCGTCCGGCGCGCCACGAGCGCGCTCTTGCCGCGCTTGCGCTGGGCAGCGGCGAACATGGCCATGAACACGGCGGCGGTCACGATCGCGGCGGTCGCGTTCGCGACCGTGCCCTCCGGCGTCGAGTGGCGGTCGCCGAGCGTCACGAGCAGCGCGAGGTTCACCAGCCAGTGCACGAGTGTCGCGAGCGCGACGCGCTGCCGCACGGTCCCGCGACCGAAGTGGCCCACGAGCACCGACAGGGCGACGGTCGCGAGCAGGAATCCCACGATCACGACGGGCCCGGCCGTGAAGACCTGCACGTGCCACACGCCCCACACGAGGCCCGTCACGATGCTCGCGACCAGGAGCGAGAACCGGTTCTCGAGCAGGGGCTGGAGCGTGCCGCGCCACCCGATCTCCTCGCCGGCCGCGCCGACGAGGAGCAGCAGGGGCACGAGCGCGAACGGGACGGCGCCGGCGGCGTGGGCACCCTCGAGACGCACACCCTGTGCCAGGAGCGCGGCGACGAGCACGCCGCCGTAGAGCAGGCACGCGGCGAATGCCAGGACCAGGTGGGCGACGACCTGACGGCGAGGGACGGCGTCGGGCAGGAGGGGGGAGAGGCGGCCGCGGAAGACGGCGGACGTGACCCCGGCCCCGATCGCCGGGCCGAGCTGGACGAGCGGCAGGACGTCCGTGCCGAGCCCTGAGACCTGCTGGAGGAGGAGCATGGCACCCGACGCGACGAACGTCGCCAGGACGAACGTCAGGGTCGGGGCGAGGAAGGCGCGGGCTGCGGGAGCCGGGGCGGTCGAGGTCACGCCGCAGGCTCCCAGCCTGTCGCGCGGGGTGTCAAACCTCAGCCGGCGACGAGCTCCTGGGCGCCCACGGCCCGCAGGACGAACGCCTCGGTCGCCTCGATCGCGCGCTCGCGGGCGGCGGGGTCCTCGGGGATGAGGCGGCCCGACAGGCACGCGTTGACGAGCTGGACCGTGGTGCCGAGGTCCTGCTCGGGGAACTCGCCGCAGGCGATGCCCGCGGTGAGGATGCGGCGCAGCGTGTCCTCGACGATCACGGCGTGCTCGCGCAGGCGCTGCTGCGTGCCGCGCGAGAGCACGGTGCGCAGGTCCGGTCCGGGGGCCAGGTGGAAGACCCGCTTGAGCTGCGCCTGCTGGCGGATGTAGGTGCGGAGCTGCTCGACCGGGTCGTCGACGCCCTCGAGCGCACGCTCCAGCGTCCCGACGTACTGCTCGGTCTCGTGCGTGATGAAGCCGAGGAGCAGCGACTCCTTGTCGGGGAAGTGGTTGTACACCGCGGTGCGTCCGACGCCCGCCGCGGCGGCGATGTCGGCGAGGGAGATCGCGTCGAAGCCGCGGTCCATCATGAGGTTCGAGAGCGCCGCGAAGAGCTTCTGACGGGTCTGTGCGCGGTGCTCGTGGAGCGAACCGCCGATGATCTTCGGCATGATGACATCATAGGCACTCTTTGTCAGATTGCTAATCCGCGCCGTTCCGCGGCCCAGGACGGCGCGCGCCGGGCCACCTACACTGGCCCCAGGACCGGCAGGACTCGACGAGGGCGTCGAAGGAGGCGATCATGACCGACCGTCCCGAGACGCACGACGCTCGGCCGCCCGAGCGCTCCGAGAACCCGCCCGGCGACGCCCTGGACCTGCCACCCGGTCCTGCCGCCGTGAGCGCCGCCCACGAGGCCTTCCTGAGCACGGGAGCGCTCCCGCCCGGCATCCGACCCCTCGTCGCGGCGTCGTGGCGTCGCAGCGCCCGCAGCGGCGTCGACCCCGACGTCCCCCACCCCGACGTGTCGATGTCGGACGCCGACCTCGGCTCCTACCGGGCCCGGCACCCGCTCGCGCGCGCCATGCCGATCGTGCGCGACCTCCTGGTCGCGGGGCTCGCGGGGGAGAGCGCGGTCGTCGCGATGACCGACGACTCCGGGCGGCTCCTGTGGGTCGAGGGCAGCGCGAGCGTGCGCGACGACGTCGGGCGCATCGGCTTCGTCGAGGGCGCGGTGTGGCGCGAGGAGCGCGTGGGGACGAACGCGCCCGGCACGGCCCTCGCGACGGGACGCCCCGTCCAGGTCCTCGGCGCCGAGCACTTCACACGCCCCGTCCAGTCGTTCAACTGCGCGGCCGCCCCGGTGCGCGACCTGCGCACGGGCCGCGTCCTCGGGGTCCTCGACGTCACGGGCGGCCAGGTCGCGGCGTCGGGCCTCGTGCTGTCGCTCGTGCGCGCCTCCGTCGCCGCGGTCGAGCGCGAGCTCGCGGAGCGGGCCGGCCCGCCCGGGCGCAGCGACACCGGCGACGGCGCGTTCGCACCGCGCCTCGACGTGCTCGGCGTGTCCAACGGCGTGCTCCGCGCCGCGCCGGGGGCAGCGGCGGGCTGGCCCGCCCCGGGCACCTACGCGCCCGCGCCCGACGACGGCACGCACGCGGCGCCGTCGGGCCGCCTGAGCCTTCGCCACAGCGAGATCCTGCTGCTGCTCGCCGCGTCCCCGCGGGGGCTCGGCGCCGACGAGCTGGCCGTGCTGCTGCACCCCGGCGAGCTGTCCGACGTGACGGTGCGCGCCGAGGTGTCGCGGCTGCGGCGGGCCGTCGGGCCGCTGCTGGGCGGGTCTCGGCCGTACCGGCTCGGGGCGCCCCTGCGCACGGACCTCGACACCGTGCGCGACCTCCTCGCCGCGGGCGACGTGCACGCAGCGCTCACCGCGTACCCCGGGCCGGTGCTGCCGCGGTCGGTCGCGCCGGGCGTCGAGCGGCTGCGCGACGAGCTGTCGGCCGAGGTGCGCGGGGCGGTCCTCGCGTCGGGCGACGTGGGGGCGCTGGGGCGCTGGCTCGCGAGCGACGAGGGCGCCGACGACCACGCGGCGTGGCGCCGGCTCGCAGCGCTCGCCGCCCCCGGGACCCCGGCGGCGGCCCGGGCCCGCGCGCGCCTCGCGCTCCTGGACCGCTCGCTGCGCTGACGCCCCGACCGTCCTGACACCGTGACTGCAACCCTCCTGCAACCCTGCGCTGCGTAGCGTCCGGTGCACCCGGGCGCAACGGTGCGCCCCGGGATGTGGACCGCGCCGGACGGCGGGCAGACGGCAGGCGGCGGCCACGCACGGCACAGAGCACTGCAAGGAGGCAGACGCACATGACCGTCTACGCTGCCCCGGGCACCCCCGGAGCCATCGCCGAGTACAAGTCTCGCTACGACCACTGGATCGGCGGCGAGTACGTCGCCCCGGCGAGCGGCCGCTACTTCGAGAACCCGAGCCCCGTCACGGGCCGCACCTTCACCGAGGTCGCGCGCGGCACGGCCGAGGACATCGACCGCGCCCTGGACGCCGCGCACGGCGCCGCCCGCACCTGGGGGAAGACCACGGCGACCGAGCGCGCCGTGATCCTCAACAAGATCGCCGACCGCATGGAGGCGAACCTCGAGAAGATCGCGGTCGCCGAGACGTGGGAGAACGGCAAGCCCGTGCGCGAGACCCTCGCCGCGGACATCCCGCTCGCGATCGACCACTTCCGCTACTTCGCGGGCGCGATCCGGGCCCAGGAGGGGTCGATCTCCGAGATCGACGAGGACACGATCGCGTACCACTTCCACGAGCCGCTGGGCGTGGTCGGGCAGATCATCCCGTGGAACTTCCCCATCCTCATGGCGGTGTGGAAGCTGGCGCCGGCGCTCGCGGCCGGCAACTGCGTGGTCCTCAAGCCCGCCGAGCAGACCCCGGCGTCGATCCTGTTCCTGATCGACATCATCGGGGACCTGCTGCCCCCGGGTGTCCTCAACGTGGTCAACGGGTTCGGGGTCGAGGCGGGCAAGCCGCTCGCGTCGAGCCCCCGCATCCGCAAGATCGCGTTCACGGGCGAGACCACGACGGGCCGGCTCATCATGCAGTACGCGAGCCAGAACATCATCCCGGTCACGCTCGAGCTGGGCGGCAAGTCGCCCAACCTGTTCTTCGAGGACGTCGCGCGCGAGAAGGACGACTTCTACGACAAGGCCCTCGAGGGGTTCACGATGTTCGCCCTCAACCAGGGCGAGGTGTGCACGTGCCCGTCGCGCGCGCTCATCCAGTCGTCGATCTACGACCAGTTCCTGGGCGACGCGATCGAGCGCACGAAGGCCGTCAAGCAGGGCAACCCGCTCGACACCGAGACGATGATCGGCGCGCAGGCGTCGAACGACCAGCTCGAGAAGATCCTCAGCTACATCGACATCGGCAAGGCCGAGGGCGCCAAGGTCCTCACGGGCGGTGCGCGCGCCGAGATGAGCGGCGACCTCGCGGGCGGCTACTACGTGACGCCCACGATCTTCGAGGGCAAGAACTCGATGCGCATCTTCCAGGAGGAGATCTTCGGGCCCGTCGTCGCGGTCACCGACTTCGCCGACTTCGACGACGCGATCACGGTCGCGAACGACACCCTGTACGGCCTGGGCGCGGGCGTGTGGTCGCGCGAGGCCAACATCGCCTACCGGGCGGGCCGCGCGATCCAGGCGGGCCGCGTGTGGACGAACTGCTACCACGCCTACCCCGCGGCCGCCGCGTTCGGCGGGTACAAGGGCTCGGGCGTGGGCCGTGAGAACCACAAGATGATGCTCGACCACTACCAGCAGACCAAGAACCTCCTGGTCAGCTACTCGGCCACGAGGCTCGGCTTCTTCTAGGCCGTCCGTGCCGTCGCGGGCGGGGCCCGGGTGCCGGGTCCCGCCCGCGACGGTCCGCCTGTCCGTCAGCCACGAGGGGAGAAGGACCATGCCCGACGACGTCACGCCCGGCCCGCAGGTCGCCGCACCGGGGGTGCGGCCCGACCGGGTGGCGCTGACCCCGGCCGCGGCAGAGCTGCTCGCGCGCCTGCGCGTCCAGTACGGCGACCTCATGTTCCACCAGTCCGGTGGGTGCTGCGACGGGTCGTCGCCCATGTGCTACCCGCAGGGTGAGTTCCTCACGTCGGAAGCGGACGTCCACCTGGGAGACCTCGTGGTCACCGACTCGTTCTCGGAGCTCGTGGAGCCCGAGCTCGCGGACGTCGCGCTGACCGGGCCGGCGGGACCGCTGGGGCTCGGGACCGCGCTGCGCGGGGACGGGGACGTCGTGGGTGGAGCCGGCGACGCCGACGAACCCGTGGGGGCGACGTTCACCGTGCCGTTCTGGATGAGCCGCACCCAGTTCGAGTACTGGAGCCACACGCACCTGACGGTCGACGTGGTGCCGGGTCGCGGTTCGGGGTTCAGCGTCGAGGCCCCCGAGGGCGTGCGCTTCATCATCCGGTCGCGCCTGTTCTCGGACGAGGAGTCGGCGGCGCTCGCCGGCCAGGTCCTCTGAGACCCGAGGATCACCCCCCGGGCGCTGCGTCCAGGGGGCAGGACCGTGGCAGTGTTCCGAGCATGAGCACCGAACGGTCCCGACCATGACCACCGACGCACGCCCGCACCCCCGCGTCCCGCGCAAGGTCGTCCTCGCGTGCCTCGCCGCCGCGCTCGGCGGTCTGCTGTTCGGGTTCGACACGTCGGTGGTCAACTCCGCCGTCGGCGCGCTGAGCGAGCACTTCGAGCTGACCGCGAGCATGCGCGGCACGGTCGCCTCGCTGTCCCTGCTCGGGTGCGCCGTGGGGGCCTGGTTCGCCGGGTCGGTGTCGGAGCGGCTCGGCCGTGTGCGCGTCATGCTGCTCTCCGCGCTGCTGTTCGCTCTCTGCGCGGTGGCCGCGGCGTTCGCGCCGTCCGTGGCGCTGCTCCTGCCGGTGCGCTTCCTCGCAGGCGTGGGGATCGGCGCGGCGTCGGTCATGGCGCCCGCGTACATCGCCGAGATCGCGCCGCCGCGCTCGCGCGGTCGCCTCGGCGGCCTGCAGCAGCTCTTCATCACGATCGGGATCTTCGTGGCCCTGGGCGTGGGGCTGGCGATGTCGCGCGCGGCCGGGGGCGCCGCGCACGACCTCTGGGCGGGGTTCCCCGCGTGGCGCTGGATGTTCCTCGTCGAGCTCGTCCCCGCGGCGCTCTACGGCCTCGCGGCCCTGCGCCTGCCCGAGTCGCCCCGCTACCTCGTGGGGCGGGGGCGCGAGGTCGAGGCGCAGCGCGTGCTGCACGGGTTCACGGGTCTGGGCGACGACGAGGTGGACGCGGAGGTCGACCACATCCGCACGTCGATCGGCGCGCACGCCGCGAGCTCGCTCCGGGACCTGCGCGGCCCCGCCCTGGGGCTGCGACCCATCGTGTGGATCGGCCTGGGAGTCGCGGCCCTCATCCAGCTCAGCGGCATCAACGCCGTGTTCGTCTACTCGACGTCGTTGTGGGAGTCGGTCGGCTTCACGGAGCCCGAGGCGCTGACGATGTCGCTCGTGACCGCCGGGGTCAACATCGTGGTCACGGTCGTGGCGATCGGGCTCGCGGACCGGTTCGGGCGTCGCCCCATGCTCGCGGCCGGTTCCGTGGGCATGGCGGTCGCGCTGGCGGTGACGGCCTTCGCGTTCGGGCAGGCGACGACGTCGGCCTCGGGAGAGCTGGTCTTCCCGATGGCGTGGGCCATGACGGCCCTCGTCGCGGTCAACCTCATGGTCGTCTCGTTCGGGCTCACGTGGGGGCCGCTCGGCTGGGTGCTGCTCGGGGAGATGTTCCCGCCCGCGATCCGGGCGACGGCGCTCGCGGTCGCCACGGCCGTGCAGTGGTTCGTGAACTACGCCGTGACGACGTCGTTCCCCGTGGTCAGCGAGGCGTGGGGCCTGCCGGCGACGTACGGGACGTTCGCCGCGATCTCCGCTCTCGGGGTGTTCTTCGTGCTGCGTTTCCTCCCGGAGACCAAGGGGCGGTCCCTCGACGAGATGGGTGACAGGGCCCGGGGGGCGTGACGCTCAGGACATCACCCTGTCGTACTCTTCCCAGGGGTCGCCAGCGGCTCGTAGCGTTTGTCCTGAACCCCGGGGAGGACCGATGTTCACGCAGGTCGTCGTGCACCGTCCACGCCCCGAGTTCCGCGGGGCGACTCTCGCCTACCTCCAGCAGGCGACCCTGATCGCTCGTTCGGTCCAGGGGATCGTCGAGGCGGTCGCGTGGTCGGAGGGGGACGGCGAGCGCCTGGTCCTCACCACGACGTGGGAGTCCGCGGCAGCCTTCACCGCGGGCGAGGACGCCCTGTTCGACCTGTTCCAGGGCGTGCCGTTCGAGGAGTGGATGCTCGAGCCGCTCGACGTCCTCCTGCTCGACGAGATCCCGCCCCCCGCCCCGCAGGAGTGAGGCCCACGGGCTGGACCGGGGGTTCCGCGGCGCGCAGCGGGGACCTAGCATCCCGTCATGACGACGTCTCAGCAGCCCGGCCAGGTCGAACCCTCCGGTATCACCCCCGACACCAAGGACTGGACCTGGGTCCTGGACCGCCCGTGCCCCGAGTGCGGGTTCGAGTCGGGGACGGTCGACCCGGACCGGGTGGGGCCGGCGGTCCGTGCGACGATCCCGCGCTGGCAGGACGTGCTCGCGCGCCCCGACGTCGCGGTGCGACCCGACGAGCGCACGTGGTCCCCGCTCGAGTACGCGGCACACGTGCGCGACGTGTTCGGCGTCTTCGACGTGCGCCTCGCGTCGATGGTCGAGGGCGACGACCCCCTGTTCGCGAACTGGGACCAGGACGCCGCGGCGCTCGCGGGAGACTACGAGCACCAGGACCCGCAGTTCCTCGCCCGGGAGATCGCGATCGCGGGCGACCGCATCGCGGGGCGGTTCGACGCCGTCGGGCAGGACGACTGGGACCGGCCCGGCCGCCGGTCGAACGGCTCGGTCTTCACGGTGCGCACGCTGGGGCAGTACTTCCTGCACGACGTGGTCCATCACCTGCACGACGTCGGCGCCCCCACCGCCTGACGCGTGCCGGACGCAGGCCCGGCTCCCGCACCCGACCCACGCCCGTAACCTCCCGGTATTCTGTGCGGTCCTCGACGCGCCTAGCGTCACGTCATGACGCTTCCTCCGACGGGGTGGGTCCCCGACCTGTACCGCAGTGACCACCTGCTCGCGCTGCCGCGCTCGCGCGGCGTCGCGCTGCCGGGGATCGAGGCGCTCGCGAGGGCCTGGTTCCCGGAGGCGGGCTGGGTCAGCGAGCCGACGAGCGGCCCGGCGGAGCGCCCCATGGCGGGCGCGCGCTTCCGCGGCGTGGTGCCCGACGACGTCCGTCGCCCGGGGGTGCTCCGGCTCACCGAGGGCGTCGAGGTCGTCGGGCCGTTCGTGGTGCTGTCGCCCGGGGCGCAGGGACTCGGCCTGGCCTCGTCGGCCGCCGAGGTGTGGGCGGTCCGGGTCGCGCGTTCTCCGCGGGGTCGCGCGCCGCTCGACCTCGAGGACCGCGACGGGCTCGGGCGGGTCTTCGCGGCCGGGCTCCCCGAGGAGCTGGAGCTGCGCGTCGTCCGGTGGGCCGTCGCGACGGCGCGCAAGGTCGGGGGCAGCGTCGCGGTCGACGGGACGCCGGTGCTGACGCCCGACCCGGCGCGGGGCGTCGACCTGACCCTGTTCAGCGCGCACGCGCTCACGCCCGAGTCCGCCCTGGGGGTGCTGCGGACCTTCGTCCCGGGCGCGCACGTGACCGGGGTCGAGGAGCGGGCGGACCGGCTGGTCGACTTCGCGCTCGAGGGGGAGACGCCGTACGACGGCGTGCTGCGGGTCGTGGTGCAGAAGGTGGACAGGGTGCCGGCGTCGTTGGCGACGCTCGACTGGCGTCAGTACGGCCCGTTCGCGTACCGGCTCTCGTGGCTCCCGACGGACGTCTACGAGCTCGACGTGGAGGAGCCGTCGGGCCTGCACCTCATCGCGCGGGCTCGCATGCGCGCGTCCGTCGCCCGGCTCGCCGCGGTGCTGCAGGGCCGGGTCCAGGGTGTCCTGGTCGACGACGGGGGCTTCGAGGTGTCGGCCGCTGAGGTCGAGGAACGCATCGCGGCGGAGAGCACGGCGAGGTTCTGGGTGTGAATCGCCCCCAGAGTTATCCACAGATTCTGTGCACAAGCCTGTGGGTGGACACGGGAGAACGGGGATCTCGTTGTGGACGAACCTGTGGTGAACGGGCTCGACGAAAAAGGGTCCGTAGACCTCTTGCACGGGTGGCCCGAGCAGGACTAGAAACGTCACTATCGGCTTCGACGGGTAAGGCAGCAGCCCCCAACGACGCCCTCCCGCACGGGAGGACGGACCGGCAAGGACGCTGGAACCACATCCCCCGAGAGCCCCAGGCTGACCGGAGAACGGTGAGACGTCCCGTGGGTCCCAACACCCCGGGCTGCGGGTGACGACGCAGGTCCCGACCGGAACCGGAATGCCGATCGTGAGAGGCGCCTTCCAGGAGAACAGGACGAGCACCCGCTCGTCGTGGGGAGGGTGCCGAGCCGCGACGTCGACGCGGAGCCCGGCCGGACCCAGGTCCGGCCGTCTCAGGGCACACGGTCATCAGCGAGGCTCCCGGCCCCCGCCGGGAGCCTCGCTGAGTCTCCGGACCTGGCTCCGTGGCGGGCCTCCGGCCACGGGCGAGCCTAGGCTCGTCCCATGAGCAACCTCGAGACCCGGCCCCGTGAAGAGGTGTGCGCCGCAGGAAGCCACGCTCCGTCGTCGGGCAGCCCCGCGGACGGGGCGTCCGCCGACCGCGCGCCCGTCGAGATCCTCGACCACCGCCAGGTCCCGCTCGGCGGGACCCGCGCCATGGACGTGCGCCGTACGCTGCCGCAGCGCGTCCGCTCGCTCGTGGGCGCGTGGTGCTTCCTGGACCACTACGGACCCGACGACGTCTCGACGTCTGACGGCATGCAGGTGCCACCGCACCCGCACACGGGTCTCCAGACCGTGAGCTGGCTGTTCGAGGGCGAGATCCTGCACCGCGACTCGGTCGGCTCGTTGCAGACCGTGCGGCCGGGCGAGCTCAACCTCATGACGGCCGGGCGGGGCATCTCGCACTCGGAGGAGTCGCCCGCAGGCGTGCGCCCGCCCCTGCTGCACGGCGTGCAGCTCTGGGTCGCGCTGCCGGGAGACCGGCTCGGCGACGAGCCCTTCTTCGAGCACCACGGCGACCTGCCCGTGTGGACCGGTGCGGCGGGCGAGCGGGTCCAGGTGCTCGTGGGGTCGCTGAGCGTGGGCGGCGCCGAGCTCCGGTCGGCCGCGACGGTCTTCACGCCCCTCGTGGGGGCGCAGGTCGACCTGCCCGCGGGCGCGTCGGCCGAGCTCGCGGTCGACCCGCGGTTCGAGCACGCGCTGCTCGTCGACACGGGCGACGCGTCGTTCGAGGGCGTCCCCGTGCCCGTGGCCTCGCTCGGCTACGTCGAGCCGGGACGATCGGTGCTGACGGTCACCGCAGGCGTCGAGCCCGTGCGGGCCGTGCTGATCGGCGGCGAGCCGTTCGCCGAGGAGATCGTCATGTGGTGGAACTTCGTGGGCCGCTCGCACGACGACGTCGCGGCCGCCCGGGCGGACTGGATGGCGCAGGTCGAGGTCGACCAGGGTGACGGGGCGGAAGCGCCCGCACCGGTCCCCGTCCCCGGCGACGGCGGCACGCGCTACGCCCCGGGTGCGCCCGGGCGCAGGTTCGGCGAGGTCCTCGGGTACGACGGCGGGCCGCTGCCCGCCCCGGTGCTGCCGGACGTGCGCCTCAAGCCGCGCAGGAGGCCGGCCTGAGCCGTCCCGGCGCCGGCAGCTACCTGCCCGGCCGCTCCGACGGGTCCCACCCCGGCCGCGGCTCGCGGGACGCCACGGACGCGTCGCGCGACCGGTACACGATGTAGGGCCTGAAGATGTAGGGCACGGGCGCGGAGAACGCGTGCACGAGCCGCGTGAAGGGCCACAGGATGAACAACAGGTTGGCCGCGACGATGTGGAGCTGGAAGGCCGCGGGCACGCCTTCCATGAGCGCGGGCTGCGGCTGGAAGTACCAGAGGGACCTGAACCAGGGGGAGATGGTCTCGCGGTAGTTGTACCCGTGGTTCTCGGCGAGGAGCTGGGTCTGGACGGTCGCCCACGCGCCGAGCAGGATCGACGCGGCGAGGAACACGTACATGACCTTGTCCATGCGCGTGGTCGCGAGGAACACCGGCCCGGTCGTCCGCCGCCGGTAGACGAGGATGAGCAGCCCGGCGACGAGCGCGAGGGCCGCGAGGGAGCCCATGTACGTCGCGACGAAGTGGTACGCGGTCTCGTCGATCCCGACGGCCTCGGTCCACGACTCGGGGATCACGAGCCCCAGGACGTGCCCGAGGATCACGAACAGCAGCCCGAAGTGGAACAACGGCGACCCGAGCCGCAGGAGCTTCTTCTCGTAGAGCTCGCTCGACCGGGTGGTCCACCCGAACTTGTCGTAGCGGTACCGCCACACGGACCCCACGACGAACACCGCGAAGGTCACGTAGGGGAAGACGACCCACAGCAGGATGTCGCCCGTGCTCGCTCCGGTCATCGTCGTACCTCCTCGGGCGGCGCCCCCGTGGGCGCGAACGGTTCGAGCGGTCCCATGGCCGACAGCCCGACCATCTCGGTCGGCGGTCCGGACGTCACGAGCTCGAGGTAGCGCCGCTCGGTCTCGGCGTCGAGCGGGGGCAGGGTCAGGCACACGGCCTCGACCACGAGCGCGTACGGGCTGGACATCGCGGCGAGGGCGGAGCGCAGCACCTCGATGCCCTGGCGGTGCGAGCCGAGCAGCCCCGCGGCGATGCGCTCCTCGTCGCACGTGGTCGCCCGGGCCGAGAGCTCGAGGGCCATGGGCAGGTAGTCGGGCAGCTCCTCGCCGTCGACCTCCCACCCGGCGGCGCGGTACGCCTGCACGAACCGCACGAGCGCCATGCCGCGCTTTCGCGTGTCCCCGGCCGCGTAGTAGGACAGGTACATCGAGCACTTGCGCCTGAGGTCGAACGTCGCGACGTAGCGTGCCTCGTGCGCGGCGGGGTCGCCCGCGTCGAGGTCGTCGAGGAAGGCCACGAGCCGCGCGCGCACCTCGGGAGGAAGGTGCCCGACGACGTCGCGCACCTCGCGCGCGGCGGCGAGCGTCCCGGCGTCGGGGTAGTCGAGCAGGAGCGAGGCGGCCATGTGCGTCGTGCGACGCTGCACGGGCGTGGCCCGGACCGGGGCGAGGGGCTCCAGGAGGGGCGTGCGCGCCGTCGGGCGGGGCAGGAAGGTCGTCGCCGGGGACTTCGAGAACAGGCCCATCACCGGGCCGCCGCGTCGTCGCCGGACGTGTCCGGCCCGGGACCCTCGGCCCCGCCCGACAGGCCGTCGGGAGACCCCGGCGGGAACAGGCCCGGGGGCCGGCCGTTGCCGTCCCAGTTGAGCAGGTTGACGCGCCCGGACGTCGACGGGCCGTTGGGGGAGTCGGCCGTCTGCCGGGCCTGGAGCACGTGGAAGTTCTCGACCGCGACGGGGGTCGGCGTCCCGCTCGACGAGCCGAACGGCCCGGCGCCTCCCATGCCGCCCATCCCGGGCCCGCCGTCGAAGTCGAGCGAGCAGGAGATCTCCTCGAGCTCGCGCGCGATCTCCTGGTGGGCGGTCGGGATCACGTAGCGGTCCTCGTACTTGGCGATCGCGAGCAGGCGGTACATCTCCTGGATCTCGGTGCCCGTCATGCCGACCGCGCGGGCGACGGCCTCGTTGGGCTCGTCGCCGAGGTTGATGTCGCGCATGTAGGTGCGCATCGCGGCCAGGCGCCGCAGCGTGCGCTCGACGGGCACGGTGTCGCCCGCAGTGAACAGTCCCGCGAGGTACTCGAGCGGGATGCGGAGCTTGGAGATCGCGGCGAACAGGGTCCGCGGGTCCTCGCCGTCGTTGCCCGACGAGCCGACCACGTCGACCACGGGGGACAGCGGCGGGATGTACCAGACCATGGGCATGGTCCGGTACTCGGGGTGCAGCGGCAGGGCCACGCGGTACTTCTGGATGAGGGCCCAGATGGGCGAGGCCTGCGCGGCCGTGATCCAGTCCTCGGGGATGCCCTCGGCGCGCGCGGCCTCGACGACCGCCGGGTCGTGCGGGTCGAGGAACACCGAGCGCTGGGACTCCAGGAGGTCGTGCTCGTCCTCGACGGCCGCGGCCTCGGTCACGCGGTCGGCGTCGTACAGGACCAGGCCCAGGTAGCGCAGGCGCCCCACGCACGTCTCGGAGCAGACCGTGGGCAGCCCGACCTCGAGGCGCGGGTAGCACAGCGTGCACTTCTCGGCCTTGCCGGTCTTGTGGTTGAAGTAGACCTTCTTGTACGGGCAGCCCGTGACGCACATGCGCCACCCGCGGCACTGGTCCTGGTCCACCAGGACGATCCCGTCCTCGGCCCGCTTGTACATGGCCCCCGACGGGCAGGACGCGACGCACGCCGGGTTGAGGCAGTGCTCGCAGATGCGCGGCAGGTAGAACATGAACGTCTGCTCGAACTCCGAGGCCACGTGCTCGCTCATGTGTTGCAGGATCGGGTCGTCCTGCATGGTCTCCTTGGACCCGCCCAGGTCGTCGTCCCAGTTGGCCGACCACTCGATCTTCATGTCCTCGCCCGTGAGCAGGGACGTGGGCTTGGCGACGGGGGTGTGCGGGCCCTGCGGGGCCGAGAGGAGCATGTCGTACTCGTACGTCCACGGCTCGTAGTACTCGTGGATCGAGGGGAGCTTGGGGTTGGAGAAGATCGTCGCGAGCTTCTTCGCCCGCCCGCCCGCCCGGAGCTTGAGCTTCCCCCGCCGGGTACGGACCCAGCCGCCCTGCCACTTCTCCTGGTCCTGGTACGTCCGGGGGTAGCCGAGGCCGGGACGCGTCTCGACGTTGTTGAACCACACGTACTCCACGCCCGTGCGGTTCGTCCACGCCTGCTTGCACGTCACCGAGCACGTGTGGCACCCGATGCACTTGTCGAGGTTCATGACCATCGACATCTGAGCCATCACACGCATCAGTACGTCACCTCCTGCGAGCGGCGGCGGATCGTCGTGACCTCGTCGCGCTGGTTGCCCGTGGGCCCCAGGTAGTTGAACGCGAAGGCGAGCTGCGCGTAGCCGCCCACGAGGTGGCTCGGTTTGAGCAGCACCCGGGTCAACGAGTTGTGGATGCCGCCGCGCAGGCCCGACGTCTCGGCGAGCGGGACGTCGATCGTGCGGTCGGTCGCGTGGTGCATGTACACCGTGCCCTCGGGCATGCGGTGCGAGACCACGGCCCGCGCCACGACCACGCCGTTGCGGTTGTACGCCTCGATCCACTCGTTGTCACGCACCCCGATCTTGTCGGCGTCGCGCGGCGACATCCAGATGTTCGGCCCGCCGCGCGACAGCGAGAGCATGAACAGGTTGTCCTGGTACTCCGAGTGGATGGACCACTTCGAGTGCGGCGTCAGGTAGCGCACCGCGACCTCGGCCTGGCCCTCCGAACCGGGGTAGCCGCTCGGTGAGCGGTCGCCCAGCGGCGGGGAGTCGGGGAAGAGCCGGTGCATGTCGAGCGGCGGCCGGAAGATCGGCAGCTGCTCCCCGAGCTCGGTCATCCAGTCGTGGTCGAGGAAGAAGTGCTGGCGTCCCGTGAGGGTGTGCCACGGCTTGAGGCGTTCGACGTTGATCGCGAACGCGGTGTACCGCCTGCCCCCGTGCTCCGAGCCGGACCACTCGGGGGAGGTGATGACCGTCGTCGGGCGGGACTGGACGTCCGGGAACGTGACCCGCTTGCCCTGCTCGTCGCGCGCCAGGTCCGCGAGCTCGACGCCCGTGCGCTTCTCGACGTGCTCGAAGCCCTGGACGGCGAGGCGACCGTTCGTCGTGCCCGACAGCGCCAGGATCATCTCGCACGCGTGCGTGTCCTTGTCGAGCCGCGGGCGCCCCGCCGCGGGGCCCGAGGGCACGAGCCCGTTCTTCTGCCCCAGCACCCGGACCTCCTCGCCCGGCGAGAACTGCACGCCCTTGGTGACCATGCCGAGCTTCTCGGTGAGCGGGCCGAGCGAGGCCATGCGGTCCGCGAACGCCGGGTAGTCGCGCTCGACCACGACCAGCTTGGGCATGGTCACGCCCGGCACCAGCGGACGGGACGCGGGCCCCGCGCCCGAGTCGATGATCGTGCCGTGCGGCACCGACATGGCGTCCGGGGTGTCGTGCAGCAGCGGAGCGGCCACGAGGTCCTTGCGCACCCCCAGGTGCTCGACCGAGTACTCGCTGATCTTCCGCGCGATCGTGTGGAAGATGTCGAAGTCCGTGCGGGTCTGCCACGGCGGGCTGATCGCGGGATTGAACGAGTGCACGAACGGGTGCATGTCCGTCGTGGACAGGTCGTGCTTCTCGTACCAGGTGGCCGCGGGCAGCACGACGTCCGAGAACAGCGTGGTGCTCGTCATGCGGAAGTCGAGCGTCGTGAGCAGGTCGAGCTTGCCGCGCGCCCCCTCCTCGGCCCACTCGATCGACCGCGGGCGCCGGGCTGGAGCCGACTCGTCCGCGAGCACCGCCGAGTCCGTCCCCAGCAGGTGCTTGAGGAAGTACTCGTTGCCCTTGCCCGAGGACCCCAGGATGTTGGCCCGCCACACCGTGACGCAGCGCGGGAAGTTCTCGGGGGCGTCGGGGGCCTCGACCGCGAACCTGAGCGCGCCGCTGCGCAGCTCGGAGACCACGTAGTCCGCGGGGGCGACGCCGGCCGCCTCGGCCTGGTCCACGAGGTCGAGCGGGTTGCGGTCGAACGTCGGGTAGCTCGGCATCCAGCCGCGCTGCGCCGACTCGACCAGGCAGTCGGCCGTGGTCCGGCCCGCGAACATGCCCGAGCCCAACGGTGTCGCGAGCGCGTCCGCGGGCAGCCCGTCGTAGCGCCACTGGTCGGTCGCGACGTACCAGAACGCCGTGCCGATCATCTGCCGCGGGGGCCGCGACCAGTCCAGCCCGCCCGCGTACTGCGCCCACCCGGTGACGGGCCGACACTTCTCCTGCCCGACGTAGTGCGCCCACCCGCCGCCGTTGACGCCCTGGCAGCCCGTCATCGTCGTGAGCGCGAGCATGGCCCGGTAGATCGTGTCGGCGTGGAACCAGTGGTTGGCGCCGGCGCCCATGATGATCATCGAGCGCCCGCCGGACCTCTCGGCGTTGTCCGCGAACTCGCGCCCGATCCGCGCAGCCGCCGCCGCAGGGACCCCCGTGAACTGCTCCTGCCACGCGGGGGTGCCGGGGGAGTCCGCGTCGTCGTACCCCGAGGGCCACTCGCCGGGCAGGTCGAGGTCCTCGCGGTTCACGCCGTAGCGTGCGAGCAGCAGGTCGAACACCGTGGTCACCAGGTGCCCGCCGACGCGCCGCACGGGCACGCCGCGCGTGATCGAGCCCGCGCCGCCCGTGTGCAGGCCCTCGTCGCCCTGGTCGGGGTCGGGCGACAGGTCGAAGCGCGGCAGGTCCACGCGCGCGGACACGGTGCCGTCCCGGCCTGACGGCGCCGCTCCCGCCAGCAGGTCGGGTCCCACGCCCGCCGGGCCGTCCGCGACCGACAGCAGCGGGACCACGCCCTCCAGGTCGAGGTTCCACCTCCCCTCGTCGGCCTCGCCGAACCGGTGGCCCAGCGTGCCGTTCGGGATCACGGGCGACCCGTCGGCGTCGAGCAGGACGGGTTTGAAGGCCGCGTTCGCGGCGCTCGAGGCCCCTGGCAGGACGTCGTCCGTGAGGTCGGCCGCGGTGAGGAACTTGCCCGGGACGTAGGTGACGGCCTCCGGCTGGGGAGCTGCGCCGTCGGGCACGGAGGGTGCGGACCCGGAGCCGGACGCGGGGCTCGGCGTGAGCGTGACCAGGAACGGCGAGTCCGTGTACTTCCTCAGGTAGTCCACGAACGGCGCCGTGCGACGTCCCACGTGGAACTCCCGCAGGATCACGTGCCCCATCGCGAGGGCCAGCGCGCCGTCCGTGCCGGGGTGCACCGCGAGCCACTCGTCCGCGAACTTGGTGTTGTCGGCGTAGTCGGGCGAGACCACGATCACCTTCTGGCCGCGGTAGCGCGCCTCGGCCATGAAGTGCGCGTCCGGGGTCCGGGTCACGGGGATGTTCGAGCCCCACATGATGCAGTACGACGAGTTCCACCAGTCTGCGGACTCGGGGACGTCGGTCTGGTCGCCGAACACCTGCGGTGAGGCGACCGGGAGGTCCGCGTACCAGTCGTAGAACGACAGCATCGCGCCGCCCAGCATCGAGATGAACCGGGCACCCACGCCGTGCGAGACCATCGACATCGCCGGGATGGGCGAGAAGCCCGCGATGCGGTCCGGGCCGTAGGTCTTGATCGTGTGGACGTGGGCCGCCGCGACGATCTCCGCGGCCTCCTCCCACGACGCGCGCACCAGGCCGCCCTTGCCCCGCGCCTGCTTGTACGCGCGCGCCGTCTCGGGGTTCCCCGTGACCTCGGCCCACGCGCGCACGGGATCGCCCGTGCGCGCCTTCGCGTCACGGAACGCCCGCAGCAGCACTCCCCGCACGTACGGGTAGCGGACCCGTGTCGGGGAGTACGTGTACCAGCTGAACGCCGCACCGCGCGGACAGCCCCGCGGCTCGTACTCGGGCGAGTCGGGACCGACCGACGGGTAGTCCGTCTGCTGCGTCTCCCACGTGATGATGCCGTCCTTGACGTACACCTTCCACGAGCACGACCCGGTGCAGTTCACGCCGTGCGTCGAGCGCACGACCTTGTCGTGCGACCACCGGTCCCGGTAGAAGACGTCGCCCTCGCGGCCCCCCTGGAGGAACAGCTGGCGCAGGTCCGGCGAGACCTCGCCGCGGCGCAGGTGCTTGCCGAGCCGGAGCAGGGCGTCCTCACCGCTGCCACCAGGGGACTCAGGGCGTGGGGCGTCCGCGGCGCGGGCGTCGGTGCCCGGGCCGGGGACGGTGGACTGCGACATGCGACCTCCTGGGGCGAGCAGGATCGTGCGTGTTCGTGCGTCGTCGTTCGTCTGCCTCGCAGTATGCCCACGTCCCGCAGGGTTCTGCCTGGCGAGCGGGGCCACGTCGCCCGGGACGCCGCGATTGTCTACGGTGCTCCCATGACCACGTTCGACGGGCCCCACGCCACCTTCCCGCTCGCCCACCTGCCGGTCACGGTCGTCACGGTCTCCGACCGCGGTTCGCGCGGCGAGTCGACCGACCGCTCGGGGCCGCTCCTGGTCTCGCTCCTGGAGACGGGCGGCTTCGAGCGCATCACGGCACGTCTGGTGCCCGACGGCGTCGACTCGGTCCGCGACGCCCTCACCTCCGCGCTGGTCGAGGGGGCGCGGCTCGTGATCACCACGGGCGGGACGGGGATCGGCCCGCGCGACCTCACGCCCGAGGGGACGGCCGAGGTCGTCGACCAGGAGCTGCCGGGCGTCGCCGAGGCGATCCGGCGGCGCGGTGCGACGGTCGTGCCGAGCGCGGTGCTGTCACGGGGGATCGTGGGGACGGCCCCGGGGGCGCGCGGGCTGCGCGCGTTCGTGGTCAACCTGCCGGGATCGCCGGGCGGTGTGCGCGACGGCTGGAGCGTGCTGGAGCCGCTCCTCCCGCACGTGTTCTCCCAGCTGGCGGGCGGGGACCACTGAGGTTCTGGACGGCGCGTCGCTGAGTGCGGAGCAGCTGTCGTCGATCGGCCCTCCGGACGACAAGTGCTCCGCACCCAGCGGAAGGCGGGGCCGTCAGCCGCCCGCGAAGGGGGGCAGGACGTCGACCTGCTGGTCGGGCGCGAGCGCCACGCCGTGGTCGGCCGTCCGGACACCGCCCACGAGCACCGAGCAGCGCGGCAGCACGTCGACGAGCGCGGGGTGGCGGTCGGTCATGGCCGCGAAGAGCTCCCCGACCGAGGCGCCCGGGAGCGACTCGGCCTCGAGCCCGGCGGCCTCGGCCGCGCCGGCGAAGTAGCGGACCTGCGGCACGTCACGCCCTGTCGGGAGCGGCGGGCTCGGTGAGCGTGGTGTCGGCGTCCGCAGTGCCTTCGGTGACAGCCTCGTCGAGCGTCGCCTCGACGTCCCACGCGAGCGCGAGCTCGGTCGCACGCTCCATGGCGTCGAGGCCCGGGTGGTCGGCGCCCTCCCCGGCGGACAGCCCTGCGACGTACCCCGCGATGAACGTGGTGAGCGGGGCCGCGGGGCGTTCGACCCGGTGCGCGGCGTCTCGCGCGAGGTCGAGGATCGCCCCGATGTCGACCGCCTCACGGTCGAGGTCGAACTCGTCGACGAGGGTGTCCACCCAGCGCTCGAGGTTGCTCATGCCGTGCCTCCCGAAGATCGGTGCGGGTCGCCTGTGCCGAACCGCGCGCGCCGCAGCGCGTACGTCTCCGCATCCTGCCACGTGTCCACGTCGGTGCTCAGGCCGTCCACGTCCTCGACGCGGGTGAGTTCCATCCCTGAGACGAGGCGGCGCACAGGAGCACCCGCCGCACCGCCCCGCGCGGGGTCGCCCTCGAGCCGGGCCACGGCCGCGTCCAGGGCCTCGCGGCGGTACAGGCCGACGAGCCACTGGTCCCGGCCGTCGTGCGCGAGGTGCACGCCGTCGAGCCCCGGGATCACGCCTGCGGCGGCTGCCTCCACGAGCAGCGGCACGGCCTCCGCGGCCCGTGGGACGTCGCAGGCGAGGAGCAGGACCCAGGGGGCTGCGCCGTCGGGCAGGGCGGCGAGGCCCGCCGCGGTCCCCGCGACCGGACCGCCGAACGGCGGGTCCTCCCGGGTGAGGACGTACGCGTCGGACGCCAGGTCCTCCGGCCCGACGACGACCGTCGCCCGGGCGTCGCGGGTCGCGGCCAGCACGTGGTCGAGCAGGCGGGCGCCGGCGACGACGAGCTGCGGCTTGGACGTGCCGAGCCGCTGCGCCCGCCCGCCCGCGAGCACGACCGCGTCGAACTGGAGCCCGCTCACACCGGGCGCACCCACTCGCCCGACCTGCCGCCCGTCTTGGACAGCAGCCGGACGTCCGTGAGCTCGACCGACTTGTCGAGGCCCTTGACCATGTCGACGACCGCGAGGCCCGCGACCGCGACCGCGGTGAGCGCCTCCATCTCGACCCCCGTGCGGTCCGCGGTGCGCACGGTCGCGCTGATCTCGACGCCGTGGTCCTGGACGTCGAGGTCGACGCTCGCGCCGTGCACCCCGATGATGTGCGCGAGCGGCAGCAGCTCGGCCGTCTTCTTGGCGCCCTGGATGCCCGCGATGCGCGCGACCGCGAGCACGTCCCCCTTGGGGACCTCGCCCGACCGCAGGGCCGCGACGATGTGCGGACCGCAGCGGACGACGCCCGTCGCGGTCGCGGAACGGACGGTCGGCTGCTTGAGGGTGACGTCGACCATGCGGGCGTGGCCGCGCTCGTCGAGGTGGGTGAACTCGCTCATGCGATCACCATGACACGCACGGTGTCGCCCGTCCCAACCGCCTCGACCTCGGGCGGCACGACCGCGATCGCGTCGGCCCGCGTGAGCGCCGACACGTGGTGCGCGCCGGGCCCGACCGGTGCGACGCCGTCGGCCCCGACGAAGCGGACCGGGAGGAACTGCTGGCGCCCCGCCGGGGAGCGCCAGGACTCGGCGGCGACGCGCTCGACGAGCGGCTCGACGGGCTCCGGGTGGCCCGCGAGGCGGCGCACCGCCGGGCGCACGAACGCCCGGAACGACACGTACGCGCTCACCGGGTTCCCGGGGACGCCCAGCAACGGGGTCCCACGCCAGCGGGCGGCGGCCTGCGGCTTCCCGGGCTGCATCCCGACCGCGACGAGCAGGACCTCCGACGGACCGTCCGCCGTGCCCTGCGGGCCGCTCAGGACCTCCTTGACGACGTCGAACGCGCCCGCGCTGACCCCGCCCGAGGTGACGATCAGGTCCACGTGGGGCGCGACGTCGTCGAGCACCGCGCGCAGCGCCTCGGCCGTGTCCGGGACCGCGCCGACGCGCAGCGGGACGCCGCCCGCGTCGCGCACGCACGCCGCGAGCAGGAGCGAGTTGGAGTCGGGGATCTGGCCCGGGCCGGGGGCGGTGCCGAACGGCACGAGCTCGCTGCCCGTCGAGAGGACCGCGACGCGCGGGACGCGGTGCACCGGGAGGGTCGCGTGCCCCGCCGAGGCCGCGGCCGAGACCAGGCGCGGGGTGGTCGGGGCACCCGCCGCGGCGACCAGGTCGCCGACCGCGACGTCCTCGGCACGGCGGCGGACGTTGGACCTGGACGGCTCGTAGACCTCGATCGCCTCGTCCAGGGGCGCGCCGGGCACGAAGCGCCGCGTCGAGGTCCGCTCCACCGGCACGACGACGTCGCACCCGTCCGGCACGGGGGCGCCCGTCATGATGCGGACGGCCTGGCCGGGGGCGGCGAGGGCGACGGACGCGGCGTCGGGGACGCCGTGCTCGGCGGACGGGGCCGGCGAGGGCGCCGCCGCGATGTCGCCCACGACACGCAGCGTGACGGGGGAGTCCTGGGTCGCGGCCGCGATGTCGTTGCCGCGGAGCGCGTACCCGTCCATGGCCGAGGCGTCGAAGCGCGGGACGTCGAGGAGGGACCGGACGTCGTCGGCCAGGACGCGCCGGGCCGGTGCGCCGGTCGCGAGCTCGTCGAGCGTCACGTGCTCGGCGGCCAGCGGCGAGACCAGCGTGAGGACGTGGTCGCGGTACTGGTCGACCGTGGTCCCGGGCAGCGGGGGAGGTCCGTTCACGCGGGACGAACCGCCGGCAGCGCCGGGCCGGTCCACGGCGGTGGGACCGGGCCGGTCCACGACCCGGGGGCCTTCTGACGACTGGTCCAGGGCGTGGGGGTCCATGGGGACACCGTAGGCCGCGGCGGTGGATCGGCGACCTGACACGGGCTCTGGGTGGACGAAGGCGTCCGAGGAGCGGGCGGACGGTCAGTCGCGCACGCCGCGCCGCACCGGCCCCACCGTGAACAGCAGCGTCAGCAGGGCCGTCACCGAGAGGGCCGCGAAGCCCAGGCCGTAGTCCCCGTTGAGCTGGTACACCGCGCCCATGACGAGCGGCGGGATGAACCCGCCCAGCCCGCCCGCGGCCCCCACGAGCCCCGTCACGGCACCGACCTTGTCCTGCGGGGCGACCTTGGCCACGAGCTCGAACGTCGCGCCCGACGACGCACCGAGCCCCACCGCGAGGCCCAGGAACGCGATGGTCCCGACCGGCACGAGGTCCGGCTGGAACGCGACCACCGCGGCCAGGACCGTGACGAGCGCGAAGCACGCGACCGACACCGGGATCCCGCCGAACCGGTCCGACAGCGTCCCGCCGATCGGGCGGCAGACCACCGCCAGGACCACGAATCCCGCGGTCCGGGCAGCCGCGTCGGCGGCGGTCAGGCCGTAGGCGTTCACCAGGAACGTCGGCAGGTACACGCTGAACGCGACGAAGCCGCCGAAGCCCACGGCGTACAGCCACGAGAGCTGGAGCGTCGCCGGGAGCCTGAACGTCGCCCACGTGCGGGACAGGAAGCGCCCGTGCGCCGCGGGAGCCCGCCCCGGGGCGTCCCGCACGAGGAGCCACGACACGACCGCGTACACCGCCAGCACGCACGCCACCAGGACGAACGGGGCGCTCTTGCCCCATGCGTCGGTGATCCGCACGGTCGTGAACGCCGAGATCGCGGTGCCGCCCATCCCGATCCCGAAGATCCCGAGCGCCGTCCCGCGCCGGGCCGGGGGGTACCAGGCGTTGACGAACGGGACCCCGACCGCGAACGCCGTCCCGCCCAGCCCCAGGAAGAACCCGCCCAGGATGAGCAGCGGAAAGCTGTCGGCGACGAAACCGATGAACAGGACCGGGACGATCGTCGCCGCGCTGACCAGCGGGAACATGATCCGCGCCCCGAAGCGGTCCGTGAGCGCCCCGACCGGGATCCGGCCCAGCGAACCCACGATGACCGGCACCGCGACGAGCACCGACTGCTGCACCGCCGACAGGCCGAGCGCCTTGCTGTACGCGCCTCCGAGCGGGCTGATCAGCGCCCACGCCCAGAAGTTCACCGCGAACCCGATCGTCGCGAGGACGAGCATGAGGGTCGCGGAGCCGCCGGGCGAGGCGCCGCCGCCCGGGGCGGCCGCCCCCTGCCCGGCACCGGGAGACGTCACCGGTGCGGCTGCTTCGTCAGGATGCGTCACTGTGACTCCCGGGGGTCGGTCGCCCGTCCTCGGGCGAATCGGTGGAGCTCGAGATTCCCGCGCGACCCACGCTATCCGCGCAGGTGACGTGTCGCGCGGGCTGGCGAAGACGCCGTCGGGCCCTAGCGTGGTCCTCACGTCCCACCCACGCCGCACCACGAAGGCCCCGTCCATGACCCTGCTGTTCCTCGGCGTGATCCTCGTCAACGTCTTCGCGTTCGCCCTGATCCTCCTGCGTGCGCCCCTGTTCCGCACCGAGGTCTACCGGCCGATGCTGCTCAACATCGGGCTGTCGGTGCTGCCCGTGCTCGTCCTGTCGTTCCTCATCGTCGGGGACCTCGCACTGGGCGCCGCCGGCGCGCCGCCGTGGCTCGTCGCGACCATCGCGGGGGTCGGCCTCCTGGTCTGGCTGCTGCTGCTCCCCAACGCGGGCTACCTCGTGACCGAGCTCAACTTCAGCCACCGCAAGGACGACGAGGACGTGCCGCTCTGGTTCGACATCGTCGCGGTCCTGACCCTCGCGATGTCGGGCGTCCTCAACACCGTCGTCAACATCTTCCTCGTCCAGATGTTCTACGCCGTGCTGCGCTACCCCGACGACCTCAAGCCCTTCCTGCGCCCGGCGTCCTGGCTCGTGGTCGTCGTGATCCTCGTGCTCGTCTCGTTCGGCATCTACCTGGGGCGCTACATCCGCTTCAACAGCTGGGACCTGATGCACCCCGTCGGGTTCCTCCGGAAGTTCTTCCGCTACTTCCGGGGGCCCGGCAAGGTGCGCGACGCGCTGCTGTTCAGCGGCCTCTACACGGTGTTCTTCGCGCTCATCTACCTCGTCGTGGTCGGGTCGTTCCTCGAGACCGTCACCGCCGTCACGGGCTGAGCGGACGACCTCTTCCCGCCGTCGACGAAGTGCCCTACGCTCACCGCTGTGAACGCACCCATCGCCGTGACCGCAGCCGAGTACCTCGACACCACCCGCCGACGCATGACCGACGACGGCTGCGAGGTGGGATGGGACCAGGTCGGCCCGGTGCAGGCGCTGGTCGGCTACCGCAAGAAGTTCGTCGTCCCCGCGATGTCCCGGGTCCACGTCGTGACCGCGGTCGCCCACTTCACGCCCACCGAGCTGGACGTCGACCGGTACACCCGGGACGTCTCGGCCTTCGCCAAGCAGCGCAGCAACTCCCTGCGTGGCGTGCAGTCCGGCGTCGGCGCGTTCGCGGTCATCGTGGCCGACAGCGTGACCCCCGAGGTCGCCGTCGCCGCGCGGGTCAAGCCGCGCCTGGAGTTCGCGGTGATCGTCCAGCCCGTCGTGGTGGACCTCGCGGCGCGGGAGATCCACACGTTCCGCGGCCGCCGGTTCATCGGCGCCGCGCTCAACGGCTTCCTGCGGCGGACGCTCAACGCCCAGATCCAGGTGCCCGCCTGACCGGCTGATTCCCGGTCGCCCGTCGCCCGGTCGCCCGGTCGCCCGGTCGCCCGGCGGTCGCGCCCCTCAGGCCGACGGCGGCGCGACCGAGCCGCGGATGACCAGGTGGAGCGGCAGGACCGTGCGGGCGGGCTCCGCGGCGGCGTCGGCGCCCGGCGTCCCGGCCCCGGTCCCGGTCTCGCGGCGGGCCATGGCTCGTTCGAGGGCGTCGACCGCTGCGAGGGCGAGCGCCGCGACGGGCTGCTCGAGCGTCGTGAGCTGGGGGCGCAGCCACTGGCCGATGCGGATGCCGTCACAGCCCACGACCGACAGGTCCTCGGGGATGCGGATGCCGTGGAGCTCGGCGGCACCGAGCATCCCGACGGCCACGATGTCGCTGCCCACGAACACCGCCGTGGGGGCGTTCCCGGGGCGCGTCAGGTAGGGGAACGTCGAGGCGCCGAACTGCTCGGTGTACGGGCCGTGCCGGACCAGCTCGGGGTCGACGGCCAGCCCTGCGTCGGTGAGCGCGTCGACGTAGCCGCGCTTGCGCTCCTGGGTCGTGGAGAGCTCGGGCGGGCCGGCGACGTGCGCGATCCGGCGGTGCCCCTGCTGGATGAGGTACCTCGTGGCCTGGTAGGCACCGCCGTAGTTGTCGACCGTCACGGTGTCGACCGCGAGGTCGAGGTCGATCTCCTCGTCGATCACGACGACGGGCAGCCCGTCCTCGACCGCGCGGGCGAGGCGCTCGTCCGTGCGGCTCATGCCGAGGTAGATCAGGCCGCCCAGCACGTCGCTGCCCCCGATCAGGGGGCTCAGGCCGCCGTCGCGCTCGCCGTGCTTGCCCGAGACGGCGACGACCAGGGGGATCTGGCGTGAGGCCGCGAGGTCGGCGCACTCCTCGGCCAGGGTCGTGAAGAACGGGTTGGTGAAGTCGGGCACGACGAGCGCCACGACGCCCTGCCCGGTGTCGGTGCGCGCGTGCGCCCCCGCGCCCGGCCGGGCGGTGCGGACCCCGCGGTTCGTCGTGGCGCCGCGGTAGTCGAGCGCGGCCACCGCGGCGTCGATCCGGGCCGCGGTCTCGGGCTGGACGTTGAGCTGGCCGCGCAGGTAGCGGGAGGCCGTCGACGTCGAGACGCCTGCGTGTTGCGCAACTTGCGTCAGTGTCATCGTCGCCACCTCTCTGCTCGTGCCCCGGCCGTCGGGTGCTCCCCGAGCCTATCGCTGCGCCGGCACCGCGCGGGCCGTGAGTCCGTCAGAGCCGCGGATTCCCGGGGCTCGTTGGCCGGGCGGCGGTCCCGAGGCCCGCGCCCGGGCGCTGCTCGGTTGACACCAGGATGCCGTCCGCCTAGGTTGTTGCGCAACAGCAACACAACATTGCGCAACGTCGCCGATGTGCGGCGGAGCCCGAACCGTCTTGAGGAGAACCGCATGAGCCGCGTGCTGCTAGCCGGAGAGTCGTGGATCAATGCCGCGACGGACTACAAGGGCTACGACGCCTTCCCGCACGCCCAGCTGGAGATCGGCTGCGCCACGCTGCTCGAGGCGCTCGCCGCCGAGGGCCACGACGTCACGCACCTCCCGTCGCACCTCGTCGCGACCGACTTCCCGTCGACCCTCGAGGAGCTCGACGCCTACGACGTCGTCCTCCTCTCCGACATCGGCGCCAACACCCTGCTGCTCCCGCCCGTCGTGTTCTCGCAGGGGCGCCCCTTCCCGAACCGCATCAAGCTCCTCGCCGAGTGGGTGCGCCGCGGTGGCGGCCTCATGATGGCCGGCGGCTACCTCAGCTTCCAGGGCTTCCAGGCCAAGGCGAACTACTACGGCACCGCGGTCGAGGCCGTCCTGCCGGTCGAGATCCTCCCGTACGACGACCGCGAGGAGACCCCGGAGGGCATCAGCGGCGTCCTGACCGACGTCGAGCACCCCGTGACCGCGGGCCTCGACGCCGAGTGGCCCATCCTGCTCGGCTACCAGAAGCTCACCGCCAAGGCCGACGCGACCGTCCTCGCGACGATCGAGGGCCGCCCGCTCGTCGCCGTCCGCACCGAGGGCGAGGGCCGCACGCTGGCCTTCGCGTCCGACATCTCCCCGCACTGGGCCCCCCGCGAGTTCATGGAGTGGTCCGGGTACGGCAAGCTGTTCGGCCAGGCGATCACCTGGCTCGCAGGCTGATGAGCGCCCACCCCGAGGGCGGGGTCGTCCCCGCCCTCGCCCCGGAGACCGGGGGTGACCCGGACGTCCCGTCCGCCCCCGAGATCACGGTCGTCGGCAGCCTGAACATGGACATCAGGCTGACCGTCGACCGGATCCCGCGCTCGGGCGAGACGATCAGCGCGACCGGGCTCAAGCGCTCGCCCGGCGGCAAGGGAGCAAACCAGGCCGTCGCCGCCGCGCGCCTGGGCCGTCGCGTCGCGATGGTCGGTGCGGTGGGGGACGACGACGCGGGCCGTGCGATCACGGCCCGTCTCGTGGCCGAGGGGCTCGACGTCGCATCGGTCGCGGTGTCGGAGCAGCCCACCGGCACCGCCGTGATCCTCTGGGAGCAGCCCGAGTCCACGATCGTCATCGAGGCGGGCGCCAACGGCGACGTCGACGAGCAGTTCGTCGACTCGCGTGACGCCGCGGTCCGGGCCGTCGCCGACGCGCAGGTCGTCCTGTGCCAGTGCGAGACCCCGCTCGGGGCGCTCGCCGCCGTCGCACGCCTCGCGACCGGCACGACGATCCTCAACCCGGCCCCCGCCGTCCCCGTCCCCGCCGAGGTCCGCGACCGGTTCGACGTCCTGGTCCCCAACCGGTTCGAGCTCGCGACCCTCGCGGGCGCGACCGAGGCCCCCGAGACCCTCGCCGACGTCGTGGCCATGGTGCGAGGGCTCGCCTTCCCGGGCGACGTCGTCGTGACTCTCGGGGCCGACGGCTCGGTCGTGGTGCCCCGTGACGGCCTGCCCACCCCCGTCCCGGCCGTGCGCGTCGACGCGATCGACACCACCGCCGCGGGCGACAGCTTCTGCGCGGCGCTCGCCGACGGGCTGCTGCACGGCCAGGATCTCGTCCGGGCCGCGCGCTGGGCAGCCCGCGTCGCGGCCGTCACGACCACCCGCGACGGGGCCATCGAGTCCCTGCCGCTCGCCGACGAGGTGCCCACCGCACCGCAGGACCCCGCGCCGGAGCACTGACCCTCACGACCCGTCCGACAGCACGACCCCCACCCAGCGCCACCCGCACGACCCCCACCCAGCACCACCCGCACGACCCCCACCCAGCCCGACCACTCAGCGTCGACCCAGGGCTGGCCGTTCGATCGGTCCACCGATCCGACGTACCGTCGAAAGATGAAAGGCACGGCCAAGCAATGAAGCACACCACGCCGGAGACAGCCTCCCGCTCAGGAGGCGCCCAGACGGTCGCCCCGTCGCAGCGCACCAAGGTCAAGAGCACCGCGACCGCGCTCCTCGTCCTCGCGACCGTCCTCGCCGGAGCCCTCGGCCCCATGCAGGCCGCGGTCAACGGTCAGCTCGGCAAGACGATCGGCGACGGCCACGCGGCCGCCCTCATCTCGTTCGGCACGGGTCTGGTCCTGATGTTCGTCATCGTGTTCGCGCGCCCCGTGACGCGGCGCGAGGCGCTCGCGATCCCGAGCCTCATCAAGGGCCGCACGATCCCGTGGTGGAACTTCCTCGCGGGCCTGTGCGGCGCGGTCATCGTCCTCTCGGAGGGCGTGACGGTCGGCGTCCTGGGCGTCGCGACGTTCCAGATCTCGCTCATCTCGGGTCTGGTCATCTCGGGCGTGATCTGCGATCGTCTCGGTGTCACGGCCTCCGTCAAGCAGCCGCTCACGTTCTTCCGTCTCGCGGGCGCGGTCCTCGCGATCGTCGCGACCGTCATCGTCATCTCGCCGAACTTCTCGACCCCGCACACGATCGCCCTCGCGATCATGCCGTTCGTCGGTGGTCTCCTCGCCGGCTGGCAGCCTGCCGGGAACGCCGCGGTCGCCGACGCCACGGGCTCGATGCTCGTCTCGATCGGCTGGAACTTCCTCGTCGGCTTCACGGCCCTGGGCATCGCGTACGCGATCCGCGCCATGACCTCGGGTGTCGACTTCCAGCTGCCGCCCACGTGGTGGATGTACCTCGGCGGCCCGCTCGGCCTGCTCTCGATCGCGCTCATGGCGCTGCTCGTCCGCGGGCTGGGTCTGCTGCTCCTGGGCCTCGCGTCCACGGCGGGCCAGCTCGTCGGCTCGCTCCTGATCGACTGGGCCGTCCCGTCGCTCGGCCACACGATCTACGCGGCCACGATCATCGGCACGGTGATCGCGCTCGTCGCAGCGGTGATCGGCATGATCCCGTCCGGGAAGTCGACCGAGGCCCCCGCCGGGGTGAGCGGTGACGCAGGAGTGGCCGCCGCCGTCGGCGGTGGTGAGGCAGGAGAGGTGAGCCCGCGATGAACATCACGCCGGCCGGATTCGTCCAGACCGTCACCGGACCCGTCGCCGTGGCGGACCTGGGGCTGACCCTGCCCCACGAGCACCTGTTCAACGACCTGTCGGGGGTGCTCGACGCGCCCAGCTACGAGTTCTCCCGGGCCGTGGTCCGCGAGCCGGTGTCCGCGTCGGTCGCCTGGGCGCTGCGCCAGGACCCGTACTGCTGCGCCGACAACATCGCCGACAAGCCCGTCGCCGCGGTCGAGGCGGAGATCCGCAGCTTCGCGGCCCTCGGGGGGCGGACCGTCGTCGACGCGACGTCGAGCGAGGCGATCGGGCGCAACCCCGAGCGCCTGGCGGACGTCGCGAGCCGCACGGGCCTCAACGTCGTCATGGGCGCGGGCGCCTATCTCGAGAAGTTCGAGGGTGAGCGCATCACGGCCCAGGCCGTCGACGCGCAGGCCGCGGCGATCTCGCGCGAGCTGTCCGACGGCGTGCGGGACACGGGCATCCGGCCCGGCGTGATCGGGGAGATCGGCGTCTCGCCGGACTTCACCGCGGGGGAGCGGGCGTCGCTGCGGGCCTCGGCCCTGGCGCAGCTCGAGCACCCGCAGGTCGCGATGCAGATCCACCTGCCCGGCTGGCAGCGTCGCGCGCACGAGATCCTCGACCTCGTGCTCGACGAGGTGGGCGTGCGGCCCGAGAAGGTCGTGCTGTGCCACATGGACCCCTCGGCCGAGGACCCCGAGTACCAGCGGGCCGTCGCGGAGCGGGGTGTGTGGCTCGAGTTCGACATGGTCGGCATGGACATCACCTACCCCAAGGAGGGCGTCTCGCCCGACCCGCACACCACGGCGGGCGCGGTGCACCGGCTGATCGACGAGGGGTTCGCGGGCCAGGTGCTCATGAGCCACGACGTGTTCCTCAAGCAGATGTGGGTGCAGAACGGCGGCAACGGGTTCGCGTACGTGCCCACGGTCTTCACCGAGATGCTCGCGAAGCGCGGGGTCGAGCGTGAGGTGCTGCGCCGCCTGACGCACGAGAACCCGGCGGCGATGCTCACGGCGTGACCGCGAGGTAGACCCGTGGGCGCGAGGTAGACCTCCGGGAGGTCTACCTCG
>NZ_JBHVOS010000033.1:0-36762 GCF_042887685.1 Oerskovia sp. NPDC057915
GCGCACGCAGAGGAACGATCCCCTCCTCGTCCAGCTCATAGATCGTCTTCAGATACATCTCGGTGGTATCGATCAGGTCGGTCACGTCGCGCTCCGCTAAAGTTGAAGGATTCCAATCTTGGAGTCGTTCTAGATGCTACGCCATGTGGCGGCGGGTGTGCACGGAGGCCTGCCGGTGCGCCGGAGGTCGATGTCACGAGCCGCCGCCGCCGTCGGCGGCCAGCCAGGCGCGCGGGGAGCGCCCCAGCCGCTGGGAGAACGCCCGGGAGAACGCCGCGGGCGTCGCGTACCCGACCTCCGTCGCGGTACGGGCCACGGAGGTGCCGCCCCGGAGCCGGTTCTGGGCGACCGTGAGCCGCCACGACGTCAGGTACTCGTTGGGCGACTCGCCGACGGTGGTCCTGAAGTGCAGCGCGAACGAGCTGCGCGACATGCGCGCCTCGCGGGCCATCGCCTCCACGGTCCATCTGCGCCCGGGGGACTCGTGGATCGCGACGAGCGGGCGGGCGAGGTTCTCGTCCGACAGCCCGTTGAGGAGGCCCGGTGGCAGGTCGAGGTCGCTCGGGTGGTCCAGCATCCAGCGGAAGAGCTGGACGAGGACCACGTCGAACAGGCGGTCGGCGACCAGACGCTGACCGCACCGCACCTGGTCGATCTCGGCGAACAGCAGGTCGAGCGACGGCCCGAGGCTCTCGATCTCGTCGAGCGGGAAGAGCAGCACCGGCGGAAGGGTGCGGACGAGCGGGTGGGTCGCGCCGCCCTCGACGTCGAACGTCGCGCACGCGAAGTCGGAGTCCTCGGTCGGTGCGTTATGGAAGACGTGCTCGAGCGGCTGCGGATAGAGCAGGAGCGTCGGGCGGTCGACGACCCGAGGCTCGGACAGTCTGCCCCCCGTCTGGTGGCTGATCCCCATCTCGCCGCGGCGCAGCACGTGCAGGAATCCCCGGCCGGGCTGCGCGGCGAACGTCGTGACGCCGCACAGAGGGCCGACGTGGAAGAGACGGGAGCGCACCCGATAGGAGTCGAGCAGGGCTGCGAGACGGTCCGGCGGAGGCATCTGACCAGGATGCCGGACGATCCGGTAAGAACTCAAGAGGATTCGACTCATATCGTCCGTCAGTGGCTGGCATCGTGGGAATCGCCCCGGTCAAACCGGAGGCGACCACCCCCTCACGAAGGAGCCCTCATGTCCCGTGTCCCCCTGATCGACCCCCGGTCCACGACGGGAACCGTCACGACGCAGCTGGACGAGGTCCGGGCAGCGTTCGGCACCGTGCCGACGATGTTCCGAGCAGTCGCCAACTCGCCCGCCGCCCTGCAGAGCATGTGGGGAGCCTTCGGTGCGCTCGGCGGCGGGACCCTCGGCCCAGCGATCGGCGAGCAGATCGCCGTCGCCGTCGCCGACCGCAACTCGTGCGAGTACTGCCTCGCGGCCCACACCGCGCTCGGGCGCCGGGCCGGTGTCACCCGTGAGGCGCTCGCCGCCGCGCAGTCCGGGACGTCGGACGACCCCCGGACCGCAGCCCTGCTCGGCTTCGTGCTCCAGCTCGTCGAGTCGAGGGGACAGGTCGACGCCGAGGACCTCGAGGCGGTCCGTGCCCAGGGATGGACCGACGAGCAGATCGTCGAGACCATCGCCCACGTCGCGCTCAACCTGTTCACCAACTACGTCAACATCGCCCTCGCCGTGCCCGTCGACTTCCCGACGGTCGCACTTCGCCAGCCCGTCTGACGAGGCGCCCGAGGGTGCCACGGCGCCTCCCGTCCCGGGCCAGGGCCGGGGCGGCACGGCGGCACGCACCGACAGGTGCGTGCCGCCGTCGTCGTCGTGCACGGACACGCTCGCACGAGGCGTCGCACGACGTCTCGTGACGCACGCCACACATGACTAGACTCGGGCGCATCCTCCGGGGGTGCCGGGGGGCCAGCCGGTGACCCCGGTCCAGCAGTCGTCAAGGAGGACGGATGCTCACGCTCAGCTCCACCAGTCTCACGATCGTCGCGGTGATCGGGGCCATAGGCCTCGCCGCGCTCGTCTTCGCGTTCGTCCTCAGACGCCAGGTCCTGGCCGCTCCCGAGGGCACCGCGAAGATGCAGGACATCGCCCAGGCCATCCAGGAGGGGGCCTCGGCCTACCTCAACCGGCAGTTCCGGACCCTGGCGCTGTTCGCGGTGATCGTCTTCGGACTCCTGTTCCTCCTGCCCGGCGACGCCGGGATCAAGGTGGGGCGGTCGGTCGCGTTCCTCGTCGGTGCCGGGTTCTCCGCGTGCATCGGCTACCTGGGGATGTGGCTCGCGGTGCGCGCGAACGTGCGCGTCGCGTCGGCCGCGACCAGGCCCGGGGGACGGGCCGAGGGGGCGCGCGTCGCGTTCCGGACCGGTGGGGTGGTGGGGATGTCCGTCGTGGGTTTAGGCCTGCTCGGTGCGGCCGGCGTGGTGCTGCTGTACCGAGGGGACGCACCGGCCGTGCTCGAGGGGTTCGGGTTCGGGGCTGCACTGCTCGCGATGTTCATGCGCGTGGGCGGCGGGATCTTCACCAAGGCGGCGGACGTCGGTGCGGACCTGGTGGGCAAGGTCGAGCAGGGGATCCCCGAGGATGACCCGCGCAACGCCGCGACCATCGCGGACAACGTGGGCGACAACGTGGGCGACTGCGCGGGCATGGCCGCCGACCTGTTCGAGTCGTACGCCGTCATGCTCGTCGCGGCCCTCATCCTCGGCAAGGCCGCGATGGGCGAGCAGGGGCTCGTCTTCCCCCTGATCGTCACGGCGATCGGCGCGTTCGTCGCGGTGCTGGGCGTGTTCATCACGCGCGTGCGCGGCAGCGAGAACGGCCTGCGGGCGATCTATCGGGGCTTCTACCTCTCGGCGCTGCTCGGCGCGGTCCTCGCGGGCGTCGCGGCGTTCGTGTACCTGCCGTCCTCGTTCTCCGAGCTGTCGGGCACCGCGGACCTGGGCGACGTCACGAGCGACCCGCGCGTCGTCGCGGCGCTCGCGGTCCTCATCGGCGTGGTCCTGGCAGGCATCATCCTGTGGGTCACGGGCTACTTCACGGGCACGACGTCGAAGCCCACCCTCCACGTCGCAGCGACCTCCCGCACGGGTGCGGCCACGGTCGTCCTGTCCGGGATCGGGGTCGGGTTCGAGTCCGCGGTGTACACCGCGGGCATCATCGCCGCGGCGATCTGCGGTGTCTTCCTCATCGCGGGCGGCTCGGTCTGGCTGTCGCTGTTCCTCATCGCGCTCGCGGGCTGCGGCCTCCTGACGACGGTCGGCGTGATCGTCGCGATGGACACGTTCGGGCCCGTCTCGGACAACGCGCAGGGCATCTACGAGATGGCCGTCGGCGAGGCGGGCGACGGCAACCCGGAGGCCGCGCAGATCCTCACCGACCTCGACGCCGTGGGCAACACGACCAAGGCCATCACCAAGGGCATCGCGATCGCGACCGCGGTCCTCGCGGCGACCGCGCTGTTCGGGTCGTACGCCGACGCCGTGGGCGGGGCGCTCGCGGACATCACGAACCCGGCCGGCGGGCTCGTCGTCTCGATGCTCGACTACTCGATCATCTCGCCCATCACCCTGGTCGGCGTGATCCTCGGCGCCGCGACCGTGTTCCTGTTCTCGGGCCTCGCGATCGACGCGGTGACCCGCGCGGCCGGTGCGATCGTCTACGAGGTGCGCCGCCAGTTCCGCGAGCACCCCGGGATCATGACGTACGACGAGCGGCCCGAGTACGGCAAGGTCGTCGACATCTGCACGCGCGACTCGTTGCGCGAGCTCGCGACGCCCGGCCTGCTGGCCGCGTTCGCGCCCATCGCGGTGGGCTTCGGGCTCGGCGTGGGGCCGCTCGCGGGCTTCCTCGCCGGAGCGATCGGGGCGGGCGTGCTCATGGCGGTCTTCCTGGCGAACTCGGGCGGCGCGTGGGACAACGCGAAGAAGATCGTCGAGGACGGCGCGTACGGCGGCAAGGGGTCGCCCGCGCACGAGGCGACCGTCGTGGGCGACACCGTGGGCGACCCGTTCAAGGACACGGCCGGCCCGGCGATCAACCCGCTGCTCAAGGTCATGAACCTGGTCTCGGTGCTCATCGCCCCGGCCGTGGTGCTGCTGAGCGTCCCCGAGGACGCCAACCACACGCTGCGCATCGCGATCGCCGTGGTCGCGGCGGGCATCGCGTTCGGGGCCGTCATCCTGTCGAGGCTGCGCGCGGCGCGCGTGGATCGCGAGCAGATGTCGGAGGAGCCGCAGGCGGTGCGGGCGGGCTGAGCCGGCGTCCTCCCGCGCCGACGTGCCAGGACGAGCGTGACCCCGAGGTCACGCTCGTTCTGACGTCCGGGCGGACCCCCGGGCGAGCCGCCCGCGTCACCGCCAGTGCTCGAGCAACCGCGCGGTCGTGCCGGTCGCCCTGTCGAGGACGTCCTCGGTCCCGTCGGCGGCCGCGGACAGCAGCGCGGCGTCGATGAAGTGACCCAGGAGGTCGACGTCGGTGACGTGGTCGTACCCGCTGGCCTCGAGCACTGTCCGCAGGGCCCCGAGCAGCCGGGGGCGGCTCGCGCGCAGGATGGGGCGCAGCGCGGGGTCGCGCATCGCGGTGAGCACGGGGTCGAGCCGGACGTCGACGACCTGGTCGTCGACCGAGGGCGCGTAGAACGTCTCGATGAGCAGCCGGGCCGTCGTCGCGGTCGAGCGGTCACGACGCGCAAGGCTGGCGGCCTTCTGGGTCGCTGCGGTGCCGCGCAGCTCTTCGGCGGCCTCGACCGCGGCCGTGACGAGCGCGGAGCTCGACGGGAAGTAGTACGAGGCGGAGCCTTGCGGGACCTGTGCCGCGCGCGCGACCCGTCGGTGCGTGACCGCCGGGAAGCCCTCGGCGAGCAGGAGGCGTGCGGCGGCGTCGACCATGGCGCGCTGCCGGTCGCTGCTGCGCGCCTGGACGGGGACGCGCGCGTCGGTGCTCCGCCGTCGGGCCGTGGTCGTGAGGTCCGGGGGGCCGGCCGGAGGGGTGTCGGCGCGGGCGGGGAGGGGCTCACCCTCCGGTCCCGTGGCGTGGGAGGGTCCGACCGTCTCTCGCTGCGTCGCGCTCACGCGGTCATCCTAGGGAGGAAACGGACCAAGGGGGCGCCGTCCACCGTGGAGAACTGGTGACGGTCGCGGGTCAGGTGGCCGGGGACCGTGGCCGGCGGCGCGGTGCTGGCCGTCCGCTCCGCGTCGCCCCGCCGGCTCCTGAGGGGGCCGGGCGTTTTCGGTGCACGGCCTCGAGCCCGCATCATGGAGGGATGAAGACCTCGTTCCTGCGCCCGACGACGGCGCTCGCCGTCGTCGCGCTGCTCGCCCTGGGAGGCTGCTCGGGTGGGGGCGACGCCGAGCCGTCCGCCGCGTCGCCCACGTCGTCCGCGAGCGACGCGGCCGCTGACAGCACCGCGGTCGATGCCGCGACCGACGCGGCGTCGGCGGCTGACGCGGACGCCGCCGCAGCGGAGGGGGACGCGGCAGCCCCCGCCGACCCGGCCGCCGACACGTCGTTCTGCGCCGAGACCGAGGCCGCGTGGGCCGCGGCCAACACCGCGCAGGTGTCGATGAGCGTCGACCACCCCCGCACCCTGGTGACGGGCTTCGAGAACGCCCGGGTCGCGCTCACGAGCGTCGAGCCCCCCGCGGACGTCGCGGCCGACTGGAAGACCGTGACGTCCTACGTCTCGACCGCGGCCAAGGCGCTCGCGAAGGCCGACAGCGACGCACCGAAGGAGATCGTCAAGGCGCTCGACGACGTGGGCAAGGACCTCGACACGGAGGCGATGACGGCGGCGTCGGCGCGTGTGACGGCCTACCTGGACACCACCTGCCGCGCGTGAGGTGGACGGGGAGAACTCCCCAGGGCGTGAATTCTGGCGACGATGCTCTCAGCAATGCTCCAGGATGGGGTCCGTGACCAACCGAATGAGCACGACCACGACCCTCGGCGGCATCGCGACCGCCGTCCTCCTGACCTTCTCCCTCGCCGCGTGCAGCGGCGGCGCTGACGTCGCCGCGTTCTGCAAGGCCGGCGAGGACCTCGACGCCACGATGGCCGACGTCGACCCGTCGGACCTCGCGAGCACCGGTGGCGCCTTCACCACCCTCGCCGCCGAGATGGAGAAGATCACCGCCCCCGACGACGTCGCCGCGGACTGGAAGGTCCTGACCGGGGCCATGGCCGGTGCGGGGGAAGCCTTCACCGAGCTCAACGACCTCGACCCGACCGACCCCGCGTTCCTCGACAAGGCGACCGCCGTCGGCGACGACATCCAGAGCGACGAGGTGACCGCCGCGATGAAGAACCTCGAGACGTTCTCCGCGGAGAACTGCGAAGCCTGACCCGAGAGCCGTCCAGGAGGGGCCGGTCCCGCAGCGAGCGCTGCGAGGCCGGCCCCTCGGCGTCGGTCCCGGGCGCCCTGCGCGCCGACCGGGGGAGGATAGGGGCATGTCCCTCGGTGAACCCACGATCGACCCACGCCTCCTGCCGCTGCTGCGCGACGACCTCGCGGCCGCCTCCTACACGGTCGACGGGGTCGAGGACTTCCTCGGTCCGCTCGCCGCCGCGGCCCTGCACCGCGAGCAGGCCGTCCCGGCCCTGCGCGTCGCCCGGGCCGCGCTCGACGACGCGACCGGTGCGGCGTCGTCGGGCACGAAGGACCCGCGGGCCGTCCTCGCCGGGCTCTTCCTGCTGGGCCTCGAGGTGCGCCGCGCGGACCTCGACGCCGCGCTGCCGGGCGTGGGGACCGACGGCGCCGCGCGCCTCGGGCTCGTGGCCGCGGCGGGCAACGGCCCCGACGACGGCGTCCGCGCCCTCCTCGACCTGCGCCCCTACGCCGCGGCCGACGCCGCCGGTCCGGTCACCTGGTGGCTGGCCTCGGACCTGGGCGAGCTCGCGACCGGGCGACGCCTCGCAGGCGACCACGTCCTCGGCGCCGGTGGTGCCTCGATCACGCTCGCGCAGGTCACGATGCGCACGCCCGTGGACCGCGTGCTCGACCTCGGGACCGGCTGCGGCATCCAGGCGCTGCACGCCTCGCGGCACGCGCAGTCCGTCGTCGGGACCGACATCTCCCGGCGTGCGCTGCGGTTCGCCGAGTTCAACGCGGCCCTCGACGGGGTGAGCCTGGACCTGCGGGAGGGCTCGATGCTCGACCCGGTCGCGGGCGAGCAGTTCGACCTCGTCGTCTCCAACCCGCCGTTCGTCATCACGCCGCGCACCCCGGGCTCGGGGACGATCCCCGAGTACGAGTACCGCGACGGCGGCCGCGCGGGCGACGACCTGGTGCGCGACCTGATCCTGAACGTCGGGGACGTGCTCGCACCGGGCGGTGTCGCGCAGATGCTCGGCAACTGGGAGCACCGACCGGGCGAGCCCTGGACCGAGCGCGTGGGCGCCTGGCTCGAGGAGGCCGGGCTCGACGGCTGGGTCGTCCAGCGCGAGGTCCTGGACCCGGCCGAGTACGCCGAGACGTGGATCCGCGACGGCGGCACGACCCCTGAGCGCGAACCCGGCGCGTGGGCCGCGTCGTACGAGGCGTGGCTCGACGACTTCGCGACGCGCGACGTCGAGGCCGTGGGCTTCGGGATCGTCACGCTCCGCAAGCCCGCCGAGGGGCACCGCGTGAGCCTGCGCCGCCTCGAGGAGCACACGGGATCGGTGCGTCAGCCGCTCGGCGGGCACCTGGCCGCCTCGCTCGCGGCGCACGACTGGCTCGCGGCCCGCGACGACGCGGCGCTCGCGTCCTCCCGGCTCGCCGTGGCCCCCGACGTGACGGAGGAGCACTACCTGACGCCCGGCGCCGAGGACCCGAACGTCGTGATCGTGCGGCAGGGCGACGGCCTGGGGCGCGGGATCCAGGCGTCGACCGGGCTGGCCGCGCTCGTGGGGGCGAGCGACGGCGAGCTCACCGTCGGACAGCTGATCGGCGCGATCGCGTCGCTGTTCGAGGTCCCGGCCGGTGACCTCGCGGGCGAGCTGCTCCCGGCGGTGCGCGGCCTGGTGCGGGACGGTTTCCTGGTGCCGTGAGTCTGAGCCGCCGAGCCGCCGAGCCGCCGAGCCGCCGAGCCGCTGAGGCGCTGGGCGCCGAGCACGAGGTTGAGGTCGTTCTCCGGGTGATGACGGCCTCGACCTCGTGCTCGACCGCACGGAGCCCGACCCTGCTCGAGCCCGCCGTCAGCCCCGGCCGAGGATCATCGCGAGGCTCAGGTCCCGCACGGCCCGCGCGTCGTCCCCCGTGGGGGCAAGGTCCGGGGTCGCGAGCGTCAGGTGCTCGGCGCCCACGACGGTCGCGAGCGCGATGGTCGCGCGTGCCCGGGCCTCGTCGGGCGTGAAGCCTGCCGTCCGCAGGAGGCGCGTGACGACGTCGAGCCGTCGCGCCGTGACGCGGGACATGGCCGCAGCGACGCCCGGGAGGGCGGTCTGCGCGTAGAGGAGCTGTTCGCCCGTGCGGGGCGAGCGGCGGCGGGTCACGGCGGCGAAGAGTGCGGCGAGCTGGTCGGCCGGGCTGCCGGGTGTGGCCTCGACCTCCTCGGCGATCCGTGCGGTCTCGGCCTCCCAGCGGGCGAGGACGGCGTCGACGAGGGCCTGCCGGTCGGCGAAGTGCCAGTAGAACGAGCCCTTGGTCGCGCCGAGCGTGCGTGCGACGGCCTCGACCTTGACGGCGTCGAGCCCGTCGGTCGCGAAGGCGTCGTAGGCGGCGTCGACCCACGCGGAGGCGTCGAGACGGGTGGTCGGCGGCATGCCCCGTACGCTACCGTATGGAGAACCGTACGGTGGCGTACGGCCAGGTTCGAGGAAGGCGATCCCATGACCGCAGCACCTGCGGAGCCCCACTTCTCCTCGCTCGCGTTCGAGGACGTCCCCCGACCGGACCACGCCGACGTCGTGGTCGTGCCCCTGCCCGACGGCGCCACGACCGACCCCGCCGCCTGGGCCCGCGCGATCTTCGACGTCCGCTCGACACCCCTGTGGGTACGGGCCGCGTTCGCGCTGCGGCAGGCGCTCGTCCCGCTCATCGGGGTGGGCCGCGGGGACCAGGGCGTCTTCGACGTGGCGCGGGTCGAGGGGGAGGAGGCGCTCATCGTCGCGGACGACACGCACCTGGACTTCCGTTGCGCGGTAGGGGTCGACGGCGCCGCTCGCCTCGTGCGCGTCACGACCGTCGTGCGCCTGCACGGGTGGAGGGGGCGCGCCTACTTCGCGCCGGTGCGCCTGGCCCACGGACCGGTGCTCACGGCGATGCTCCACCGGGCGGCCCGCCGCCTGGGCCAGTCCTCCGACCCAGCCCGACGACGTCCGCGCCGAGCACGGGGTTGAGGTCGATCTGAGCCCCAGAACGACCTCAACCCCGTGCTCGGCCCCTCGCTCCCGGGGGTGAAACGTCACCCGCCGCGCTAGTTTCGGGCGCATGGACCTCGAGCTCCGGCACCTGCGGCTGATCGTGGCCGTCGCGGACCACGGGAGCGTGACCCGCGCCGCGGCGGCGCTCGGGATCGCCCAGCCGGCGCTGACCGCGCAGCTCAACCGCATCGACCGGTCGCTCGGTGGGCAGGTCTTCACCCGTGACCAGCGCGGCGCCCACCCCACGGCCCTCGGGGAGCTCGTCCTGGGCCGGGCCCGTATGGTGCTGCCCGCCATGACCTCGCTGCTCGACGACGTCCAGCAGCACGTCAACCGTGACGAGGACGGCCCGGGGACCCTGCGCGTCGGGACCGTGGCGAGCGCGCTCGCGGGCCGGTTCGTGCACCGCCTCGTCACGGCCCTGCCCGACGTCCGGGTCACGACCGCCACGAGCTGGTCCGTGGACGACACCGCGCAACAGCTCGCGACGGGCACGCTCGACGTCGCGCTCGTGGGCCTGTGCTCCGATGCGACCCCGCCCACGACGGGAGGTGTCGCCTGGTGGCGCGTCGACGTCGACCCCGTGTTCGTGCTGCTGCCCGACGCCCACCCGCTTGCCGAACGCTCGTCGGTCCCGCTGGGCGAGCTCGCCGACGAGGTGTGGCTCAGCGGGCCCGGCGACGGGTGCTTCGAACGGTGCTTCGCGCAGGCGTGCGCGCGGGCGGGCTTCACGCCGTCGGGCCTGAGCGAGGCCGACCGGCCGACCGTGATCGACCTGGTCCAGGCCGGACACGCGGTCGCCCTGGTCCAGCCGACGTTCCCCGACACCCCGGGCACGCAGGTCGTGCCGCTCGACGGCGCCCCGCTGCGCTGGGCGCACTACGTGGGCTGGCGGGGCGGCTCGGCGCACCTGCCCGTCGAGGTGCTCGTGGACGCCGCCGTCCGGTCCCACCACGACGCCGTGAGTCGCAGCCCCCGCTACCTGTGCTGGCTCGACGCCTACGGGGAGACCCGTACATAACGCCCCGGTATGACCCGGCTGGCATCTGTGCCGCCCGCGTCCCGCTCCCTAGCGTGAGCCTCGTTCACCCGGCGATCCCGGGACCCGACGAAGGGACAGCGAGATGGCACGATCATTCTGGAGGACGCTCACCACGGTGTGCGCCGCGACGGCGATGGTTGCCGGACCCACAGCGCTCGCCGCGAACGCGGCGACACCCAGCCCCGATGCACCGACGATCTCACCCCCGACCTCCTCGAAGGTCTCGCCCGAGGTGCTCCGCGCCCTCCAGCGGGACCTGGGGCTGAGCGCCAAGGACGCGACGAAGCGTCTGGCGTTCCAGTCCGACGCGGCGAGCACCGAGGACGCTCTCGCCGAGAGCCTGGACGCCTTCGCGGGCGCCTGGGTCGACCCCGCGAAGAACGCGCTGTACGTGGGCGTCGCCGACGCCACCGAGACCGAGGAGGTCCGTGCGGCGGGCGCGACCCCGGTGGTCGTCGACCACACGCTCGCCGAGCTCGACACGTGGAAGGCGGCGCTCGACGGCGAGCTCACCGACCCGGCCGCGGTGCCGAGCTGGTTCGTCGACGTCACGACCAACCAGGTCGTCGTCAACGTGCACGACGGCGGCCGCGCCCTCGCGGAGCAGGCCGCCGCGAGCGCGGGCGTGCCCGCCGACGCCATCACCTACGTGACCACGACCGAGGCACCTCGGCCGCTCATCGACGTGGTGGGCGGCAACGCATACACCATGGGCTCGGGCGGGCGCTGCTCGGTCGGCTTCGCGGTGAACGGGGGCTTCATCACCGCCGGGCACTGCGGCACGGTCGGCACCCGCACGTCGGGGCCGGGCGGCACGTTCCGCGGGTCGAGCTTCCCCGGCAACGACTACGCCTGGGTACAGGTCGACGCGGGCAACACCCCGGTCGGCGCGGTCAACAACTACAGCGGCGGGCGCGTCACGGTCGCGGGCTCGACGGCCGCGCCCGTGGGGGCCTCCGTCTGCCGGTCGGGCTCCACGACGGGCTGGCGCTGCGGCACGATCGCGGCCTACAACAGCTCGGTGACGTACCCGCAGGGGACCGTCTCGGGGCTCATCCGCACGAACGTGTGCGCCGAGCCCGGAGACTCGGGCGGCTCGCTCCTCGCGGGCAACCAGGCGCAGGGCGTGACCTCGGGCGGGTCCGGCAACTGCTCGTCGGGCGGCACGACGTACTTCCAGCCCGTCAACGAGGCGCTCGGGGCGTACGGGCTCACGCTCGTGACCTCGGGGGGCGGCGGCAACGAGCCGCCGCCGGCCGGGTGCACGGGCTATGCCCGCACGTACCAGGGCAGCGTCTCGGCGGGGACCTCGGTCGCGCAGCCGAACGGCTCGTACGTCACGGTCCAGAACAGCGGGACGCACCGCGTGTGCCTGAGCGGCCCGGCCGGCACGGACCTGGACCTGTACCTGCAGAAGTGGAGCGGGTCCGCGTGGGCGAACGTCGCGCAGTCGACGTCCTCCGGTGCAGCGGAGGCGATCACGTACACCGGCACCGCCGGGTACTACCGGTACGTGGTGAACGCGTACGCGGGCGGGGGTGCGTACACCCTAGGAGCGACCACGCCGTAGCGTCCTCGGTCGAGAACGGGGTTGAGGTCGCTACCGGTCCGGTGGCGGCCTCAACCCCGTTCTCGGCGCGTTCGACCGACGGCGTCGGCATGTTCGACGCGCCCTTCCGGCGCCTGGGGCCTAGTCTCTCGATCGTGCTGATCGCCATGGCGGGACTGCCCGGAACCGGCAAGAGTCGACTCGCGCGCCTCCTCGCGCGCGACCTGAGGGCGGTGGTGCTCAGCGTCGACCCCGTCGAGGACGCGTTCCTTCGCGCAGGGGCGGTGCACGACGACGTCACTGGCCTGGGTGCATACCTCGCCGTTGAGGCGGCCGCGGAGGAGAACCTGCTCCTGGGCCACGCCGTGATCGTCGACGCGGTCAACGACCACCCTGCGGCCCGGCAGCAGTGGGTCGACCTCGCGGCGCGGGCGGCGACCCGGCTCTGGTTCGTCGAGGTCTACCTCGCGGACGAGGACCTGCACCGCCGACGCCTCGTGACCCGGGGCACGCGGTACCCGTCGCTGCCCGAGCCCGGGTGGGACTCGCTCGCCGAGCGCGCCCGGGCGCTCGCGGGCTGGACGGACCCGCGGCTGCGGCTCGACGCCTCGCTGGACGACGCCGAGCTGCTGGCGGCGGCCAAGGACTGGCTGGACGGCTGACCGGCGCCACCGGCGCCCCCCCACCCGTCGCCCCCACCCCCACCCGTCGCTGCCGAGCATGCGGTTGGCGTCGGAATCCGGTCTGGATCGGACGCCAACCGCATGCTCGGCTGACGCCAACCGCATGCTCGGCAGCAGGGTGCCGTCGTCACGCACCGTCCGACCTGTAGCCACCCGCCGGGGTCGCCGGGGTCGCCGGGGTCGCCGGGGTCACCGGGGCCAACGGGTCGACCGGCTCGACCGGCTCGTCCGAGCCCACCGGGACACGCCCCCGCGCGGCGTCCCCGGCCCCCTCGGCCTCCGCGCTCGCCCCGTCACCCCGCCCGCCGCTGTCCTTCGTGTCGCCCCCGAGCCCGAGCAGCACCCACACGGGACCGAGCACGATCCACGCACCGAGCAGGATCGCGACGCGCAGCGCCCAGCCCCACAGCGGGTCGCCGGGCCACTGGGTGGGCGGGAGCAGCCCGTCGCCCGCGACGATCGACAGGGTCCCGACGACGCCGAGCGCGATCACGGTCGCGAGTGCGACGAGCGCCAGCAGCCCGAGCTCGTGCACGAGGCCCGCCATGCCGGTCTTGGGCGGCTTGACGGGCGGCGGTCCGCCAGCGAAGTGGTGGGCAGCGCGAGCGTCGGCCCACGAGACGACCGAGTGCCCGAACGCCACCGTGAACCCCAGGTACACGGCTGCGAGCCCGTGCACGGCCTCGGGCGGCGACCCGCTCGCGACGTCCGCGATCGACACGGTCACGAGCAGCAGGTCGATGAGCGGCACGCTGAGCAGCAGGACCGTGCTGAGGCGTTGCCGACGCAGCACGTACCGTGCGATCAGGCCCGCGGTGAGCACGACCCAGAAGCCGACCTCGCACGCGAGGATCAGCAGGACCAGCGGGTTCTCGAGGAGGCTCGGCATGGTGTCCATGCTGGTCACGCGGGTGCCCGACGGCGTCGGCCACCTCGCCGATCTTTGCTCGCCGCGCGTACATCGTTCGACGGAGGGCTTCGACGGAAGTCGGCGTGGGCGCGAACAGGGTGCCTTTGAGGACCGTGCCGATCCCGGGATCGTGGGACCCGGCGCCTAGGATGCTCGGTGCGGCTGATCGTGCGACTCCTTGCAGCAACCGCCCCGACCGGCGCACGAACGAGCCACCGGTCGGCACCGAACAAGCACGCGCGAGAGGGCCTGAGTGCAGCACGACGACATCGACGCCCTGCGGCGCACCCCCGCCTGGCGCCTCCTGCGCTCGGACAACGCGCCGCTCGCGCTGAGCTTCCTCGGCACGGTCTTCGTCGAGCAGAACGTCCGCTCGATCGGTGAGGCCGAGCTGGTCTCGCTCCTCGACGACGCGCTGTACGCGATCGACGGTCCGGACCGACCAGCCCGCGCGCAGCCCCGGCCCCCCACGGAGGGCGACGAGCCCGCGGCGGGGAGAGACACCGTCGGTCAGGGGGAGACGGAGGAGGAGGCCGAGGCGCGCAGGTACCCGCGCTCGCCCAAGGCCTACCTCGACCACTGGTCCGCACCCGAGCAGGGATGGCTGCGCAAGTTCTACCCGACGGGCTCGGAGGAGGCGCACTACGACGCGACCCCGGCCGTCGAGAAGGCCGTCTCGTGGGTCTCGGCGCTGCGCGAGCGCAGCTTCGTGGGCACGGAGTCGCGCCTCAACACGGTCTTCGAGCTGTTGCGTCAGCTCACGGTCGGCACCGAGTCCGACGCCGACGCGCGCCTGCGCGAGCTCGAGGCACGGCGGGCGCGGATCGACGAGGAGATCGAGCGTGTGCGCGCGGGCCAGCTCTCGCTGCTCGACGCCGCGGCCCAGCGCGACCGCTACCAGCAGCTCACGGGCACGGCTGCCGACCTGCTCGCGGACTTCCGCGAGGTCGAGGCGAACTTCCGGACCCTCGACCGCGAGATGCGCGAGCGCATCACGGGCTGGGACGGCGCCAAGGGCGACCTGCTGGACGCGGTCGTCGGGAGCCGGTCCGCGATCGCCGACTCGGACCAGGGGCGCAGCTTCCACGCGTTCTACGACTTCCTCCTGGACCGCCAGCGTCAGGAGGAGTTCGCCGAGCTCGTCGAGAAGGTCCAGGCCCTGCCGGCGCTCGAGGAGCAGGTCGGGGACGACGGCGAGGCCGCTCCCGGCATCACCGGTCGCGCGGCCGGGCGCCGTCTGCGCCGCATCCACTACGACTGGCTCGACGCGGGCGAGCGCACGCAGTCGACCGTGCGGGTCCTGTCGGAGCAGCTGCGCCGCTTCCTCGACGACCAGGTGTGGCTCGAGAACCGGCGCGTCATCGACGTGCTGCGCAGCATCGAGTCCCGCGCCCTCGCGCTCCGCGACACCCCGGACCGCCAGCGCCTGGGGGCCGCGGACACCGGGCCGCTCGCGACGACCATGGACGCAACCTCGGTCGACGTGCACCTGCCGACCGAGCGACCCCTCTACCGGCCCCAGCACCAGGAGCCCCTCGCCAGCGAGGGCGTGACCGCGGGCGTCGCGGACTTCGACGCGTCGGCCCTGTTCACGCAGGTCCACGTCGACCCCGAGCGCCTGAGCCGCACGGTCCGCGACGCGCTGCGCCGCCGGGGCCAGGTCTCGCTCGCGCAGCTCGTGGAGGAGCACCCGCTCGAGCAGGGACTCGCGGAGCTCGTGACGTACCTGTCGCTCGACGACCCGCGCTTCGCCGTCGTGCACGACCCGGCGCACACCGACGAGGTGCGGTGGGTCGTCGCCGACGTCGACGCCCCGGCGGCGGGTGGTCCCGGAGGCGCGTCCGCCGACGAGGGGGGCGAGACCACGGGGGCCACCGACGCCTCGGCCACCGCAGCCGAGGACGACGACGGGACCCGCGCGAGGCCCGTCGGGCCGAGCGTGCGCGTCGCCCGCGTCCCGCGCGTCACGTTCGCCCGGACAGGGGCCAAGGATCTCGCGGGCGCCGTCGCGCGCTCGCTCGCGCAGGCGCAGCCCGACCCGTCCGACCAGCCGACCGATCAGCCGTCTCCTCAGGAGGGAACCCCGTGAGCCAGCAGCCCGTCCGGACCGAACGCCCCGGGCAGACCGGTGGGCCCAGCCCCGAGCTCTCGCTCGTCGTGACCTCGCTCGTCAAGGGGGTCGTCTACCGCGAGGCGGGCACGCGCACGTGGCGCGACCTGCTCGCGCTCGAGGCGCAGGCGCGGGACTTCGTCGCGACGCTGGGCCTGGAGATCGTCATCGACGAGTCCGAGGGGTACGCCTACCTGCGCGCGCAGCCCGAGGACGAGCACGACGGCACGTTCATCCCGCGCCTCGTCGCGCGCCGCGAGCTGTCGTTCGACGTGAGCCTGCTGCTCGCGCTGCTGCGCAAGCGCCTCGCGCAGTTCGACTCCGAGGGTGGCGACACGCGTCTGGTCCTGACGCGCGACGAGATCGTGGACCTCGTCAAGGTCTTCCTGCCCGGGTCCAGCAACGAGGCCCGGGCGCGCGACCGCGTCGAGGCGAACGTGCGGCGCGTCGTCGAGCTCGGCTTCCTGCGACCGGTGCCCGACACCCCGGACACGTACGAGGTGCGGCGCATCCTCAAGGCGTTCGTCGACGGGCAGTGGCTCGCGGACTTCGACGCGAGGCTCGCGGAGTACGCGGCCGAGCTCGCGTCGCGCGACGGGGGAGCGCTCCTGCCCGACGGCGGCACCCCCGCAGGTGCACCGGTTCCGGTGGGCGGTGGCACGGTCGGCGTCGAGGACGGCCCGGGATCCGACGACGACAGCATGCTCGGCGCCGGGCCCGGCACCGACCGCACGACCCACGAGGAGGCCTGATGGCCGAGGCACTGTTCAGCGCGGTCGAGCTGCACGACGCGGCGGCGGACCTGGACCAGCGGTCGGGCTACCGCCTCGACCGGCTCGAGGTCCTCAACTGGGGCACGTTCGACAAGTACGCGTGGAGCTTCGAGCTCGAAGGGCGCAACGCGCTGCTCACGGGAGACATCGGCTCGGGCAAGTCGACCATCGTCGACGCGATCACGACCCTGCTGCTCCCCGCGAACCGCATCAGCTACAACAAGGCCGCTGGTGCGGACACGCGCGAGCGCACGCTGCGCTCCTACGTGGCCGGGCACTACAAGTCCGAGCGCAACGAGGTCACGGGTGCCTCCCGGCACGTGGGCCTGCGACGCGGCCACACCTACTCGGTCATCCTGGGCGAGTTCGCCAACCGCGGCTTCGACTCGCGCGCGGTCCTGGCCCAGGTGTTCTGGCTCAAGGACGGTGCGCAGGGCCAGCCCGAGCGCTTCTACGTCACGAGCACGTCACCCATGACGATCGCCGACGACTTCGCGGGCTTCGACGGGGACATCAACGTCCTGCGCCGGCGCCTGCGCGAGTCCGGCGCGCAGATCCGCGACCACTTCCCGGAGTACGGGCGCGACTTCCGCCGACTGCTCGGCATCGAGTCCGAGCAGGCCATGGAGCTCTTCCACCAGACGGTGTCGATGAAGTCGGTCGGGGACCTCAACGAGTTCGTGCGCGAGCACATGCTCGAACCGTTCGACGCGGCCCGCTGGACCGAGAAGCTCGTCGCGCACTTCGACGACCTCACGAGCGCGCACGACGCCGTCGTCAAGGCCCGTGCGCAGATCGACCAGCTCGCGCCCCTGCTCGCCGACGCGGACGCGTACGACGCCGCGGGGGAGCAGGTGCGGACCCTGTCCGCGCAGCGCGAGGCCCTGCGCGGGTTCACCGCGGGGCGCCGGGTCGAGGCGCTGGACGCGCGCATCGGTGAGCTCGAGACGTCGATCGCGGCGAGGGCCGACGGCCTCGACCGACTCAAGGAGGAGCTCGCGCTGCTCGACGCCGAGCGCCAGCGCCTCGAGGTCGAGCGCGCCGGGCACGGCGGCGACCGGCTCGCGCAGATCGAGGGCGAGGTCGCACGCCGCGAGGTCGAGCGCGCCGAGCGCCGCGCCAAGGCCGACGAGTACGCGCGCTACCTGGCCGCGGCCGGGCTGGAGCCCGTGGCGTCGCGCGACGAGTTCGTGGCGCTGCGCGAGCGTGCTGCCGACCTCCAGTCGGACGCGCAGGACGCCCTGGGCGAGATCGAGGGCCGGGCCGGGGAGGTCGCGGCCGAGCTGCGCGCGGTCGAGGCCGAGGCCCGCGAGATCAACGCCGAGCTGAAGTCGCTGGCCGACCGCGAGTCCAACCTGCCCCGCACGAGCCTGGACCTGCGGTCGCGCCTGTGCTCCGACGTCGGGCTCACGGACGCCGACCTGCCGTTCGCGGGTGAGCTCATCGGCGTGCGCGCCGAGCACGCCGAGTGGGAAGGGGCCGCCGAGCGCGTGCTGCGCGGCTTCGCGCTCTCGCTGCTCGTGCCTGCCCAGCACTACGACGCCGTCTCGGCGTGGATCAACTCGCACGACCTGCGGTCCAAGCTCGTCTACCACCGGGTGCCCGCGCCCGCCGCGGGGCGGCCGGGGAAGGGGCGCGGCGTCGTCGGGACGCCTGCGAGCCGGGACGACGGGCCGCTCCTCGCGGACCTGCTCGAGGTCAAGGACGGCGACCTCGCGACCTGGCTGAGCGACGAGCTCGAACGGCGCGCCGACTACGTGTGCGCCGACACGCTCGCCGACTTCCAGCGCGTGCCGCGCGCCGTGACGCGCGAGGGGCAGGTCAAGCACTCGGCCAGTCACCACGAGAAGGACGACCGTCGCGCGGTCCGCGACCGCAGCGGCTACGTCCTCGGCTGGAGCAACCAGGGCAAGATCGACGCGCTGCTCGACGAGGCCACCGACGTCACGGCGCGGCGCACGGCCCTGGAGGAGCGTCGCGACGAGGTCGGGCGTGAGAAGAACGCGGCGATCTCCCGGTCGGGCGCGCTCAACCGGCTCGACGTGTTCCGCGAGTGGCGCGAGCTCGACTGGGAGGAGCCCGTGCGCGCGATCGCCGAGCTCCACGAGGAGAAGCGGCGCATCGAGGGCGCGTCGACCGAGCTCAGCCGCATCGCCGACCAGCTCCGCGACCTCGCGCGCCGGGCCGCGGGCATCGCGTCCGAGCGCGACGCGCTGCTCTCGGCGGCGGGCGCCGACAAGCACGCTCTCGACAGCGCGCGCACGCAGCGCGAGCGGTCGGCGCGGGTCCTGACCGAGCAGGGTCCGCTCGACGCTGCCCTGGTCGACGACCTCGCGCGCCTGTTCGACGCCGAGGCCGACGACCAGGCCGCCGCGCAGGGCGGCGTGCCGGGCGACGTCGAGCCCGACGCGGTCGAGAGCGCGCTGCGGACCAGGCTCACGAGCCGGGTCGAGGAGGCGCAGGCCCGTCAGGGGCAGCTCGGGACGCGCATCGCCGCGCAGATGACGGCGTTCCGGGCGGCGTACCCCGTCGAGACGACCGAGCTCGACAACGACGTGCGTTCCGCACCCGAGTACCGGGCGCTGCACGAGCGGCTCACGCGCGACGACCTGCCACGCTTCGAGGTCGACTTCAAGACGTACCTCAACACCAACACGATCCGCGACATCGCGGGCTTCCACGCCGAGCTCTCCAAGCAGGCGGATCTGATCCGGGAGCGCGTCGAGATCATCAACGACTCGCTGCGCGCGATCGACTACAACCCCGGCCGGTACATCCGCCTCGAGATGGCGCCCACGCCCAACACCGAGGTGCGCGAGTTCCGGGCGGACCTGCGGGCGTGCACCGACGGCGCCCTGGGGCTCGACCTCGAGGGCCGGCGCGACGAGGACACCGGCGAGGAGACCGTCGCGTACTACTCGGAGGAGCGGTTCCTGCGGGTCAAGGCGATCGTCGAGCGGTTCCGCGGGCGCGAGGGGCAGGCCGAGGCAGACGAGGCGTGGAAGCGTCGCGTGACCGACGTGCGGAGCTGGTTCGTGCTGTCCGCCTCGGAGCGCTCGCGCGAGGACGACGTCGAGCACGAGCACTACTCCGACTCCGGGGGAAAGTCCGGTGGTCAGAAGGAGAAGCTCGCGTACACGATCCTCGCGGCCTCGCTCGCGTATCAGTTCAAGCTCGACTGGGGCGCGGTGCGGTCCAAGGCGTTCCGGTTCGTCGTGATCGACGAGGCGTTCGGTCGCGGGTCCGACGAGTCGACGCGGTTCGCGCTCGAGCTCTTCAAGAGCCTCGGACTCCAGCTCCTCATCGTGACGCCGCTGCAGAAGATCCACGTGATCGAGCCGTACATCTCGGCCGTGGGCTACGTCGACAACCCGACGGGTCGCAACTCCCGACTGCGGACCCTGACGATCGAGGAGTACCAGCAGGAGAAGGCGGCCCACGCGGCCCTCTGACGGAACCTCCAGGGTGCCGAGAACGGGGTTGAGGTCGTTGTCCGACGGATGACGACCTCAACCCCGTTCTCGACGGCTACGGGTTCAGGTCTCGGGGGAGCCGGACCTCGAACGTCGTGCCCGACGACGGAGCCGGGCCCGCGTCGCGCACCGTGATCTCGCCCCCGTGCGCCTGGACCACGGCCTGCGCGATCGCGAGACCCAGCCCGGTCGAGCCGCCGACCCGGTTGCGTGCCGAGTCCCCACGGCTGAACCGTTGGAACAGCGACGGCAGCAGGGCGGGCGGGATGCCGGGGCCGTCGTCGGTCACCGACAGGACGACGTGGTCGTCGCCGTCGGGCCGCAGACCCACGACCACGCGCGTCCCCGGCGGGGTGTGGACGCGGGCGTTGCCCAGGAGGTTCGCGAAGACCTGGCGCAGGCGTGCCTCGTCGCCCACGACCGTGACGTCGGGGACGTCGAACGTGTCGTCACCGTCGGCCCACAGCGCGTCGCCCTCGGCGAGGATCCCGTCACCGTCGAGCGTCAGCGTGTCACCGCCGACGCGGGGGCGGTCGCCGTCGGCGGAGGGCGCGTCACTCCCGGCGGAGGATGCGTCGCCCTCGCGCACCGGGTCGTCGCTCTCGCGCACCGGGTCGTCACCCTCGAGCGACGGGTCGTCACCTCCGGCGAGCGGCAGGTCCAGCTCCCACACGTGGTCACGGCTGGCCGCGTGCGCGTCGGCGACCGCGTCGATCGCGAGGGCCGCCAGGTCGACGGGTTCGCGGTCGAGCGGTCGGCCGGCGTCGAGCCGGGCGAGCAGCAGCAGGTCCTCGACGAGGCCGCCCATGCGCAGCGCCTCGGACTCGATGCGGTCGAGAGCGCGCAGCGTGTCGGGCGGGACGTCGTCGGGGGATCGGCGCACGAGCTCCGAGTACCCGCGGATCGACGCGAGGGGCGTGCGCAGCTCGTGGCTCGCGTCGGCGACGAACTGGCGGACCTGCGTCTCGGACTCGTGGCGTGCGGTGAGGGACGCCTCGACGTGGTCGAGCATGCGGTTGAGCGCCGCGCCGACCTGCCCGACCTCGGTCCGTTCGTCCGTGAACTGCTCGTCGACGCGCGGGATCTCGCCGACCTCTCCGCGGTCGAGGGGCAGCTCGGACACATGGACGGCGGCGTCGGCGAGCGAGTCGAGGGGCCGCAGCGAGCGGCGGACGAGCCAGGTCCCGAGCACCGAGGCGAGCGCGATCCCGATGCCCGCGAGGACGACCTCGACCAGGAGGTAGCCCTCGACGGTCTGGCTCACCGAGGCCGTGCTCATGGCCGTGATGGACGGTTCGCCATGCTGCGTCGTGGTCGAGATCGCGCGGAACGTCCCGAGGTCGGCGACCTCGACGTCGTGCGGCTCGCCGTCGGCGGGCACGGACTCGAGGTCGTCGATCTGGGCGGTGTCGAGCTCGCGCCGGTCGCCCAGGTCGTCGACGTACCCGGCGAACTGCACCTCGCCGCCCGAGTAGACGACGTTGATGGTCCCGGCGCCCTGCCCGGGCGGCAGGGGGTCGTCGTTCCCCGTGCCCGACGACGGAGCATCACCCGGGGAGGTCGCGGCGCTCGGGGCCTGGGCCGGGTCGCCCGGCCGGTCGAAGGGACCGCGCTCGGCGCGCTGGCTCGCCTGGACGAGCTCGTCGTCGAGGCGGTCGACCAGGCTGGTGCGCAGGGCGAGCGTCGAGCTGACGGCGAGTGCGACGCTGAGCACGAGCAGGATCCCGACGAGCACGACGACGAGCTGTCGGCGCAGGGTGCGCGGTCGGGCGGTGAGCGACGCCCGGGGTGAGGTCACGCGTCAGGCCTTCGCGGCGCCGTCGGGCAGGGGGCGTGCGGTGTCCCCGGCCCCCTCTGCGGGCTTGATGACGTACCCGACGCCGCGCAGCGTGTGGATCATGGGTTCGCGGCCCTTGTCGATCTTGCGGCGCAGGTAGGAGATGTAGAGCTCGACGATGTTGGCCTGTCCGCGGAAGTCGTAGTTCCACACGCGGTCGAGGATCTGCGGCTTGGACATGACGCGGCGCGCGTTGCGCATGAGGTAGCGCAGGAGCTCGAACTCAGTCGCCGACAGGTGGACGGGGTCGCCGCCGCGGAACACCTCGTGCGAGTCCTCGTCGAGGACCAGGTCGCCGACGACGACGGTCGAGTCCTCGCGCGCGGCGGTCGCGCCGCCGCGGCGCATGAGGCCGCGCAGCCGTGCCACGACCTCCTCGAGGCTGAAGGGCTTGGTCACGTAGTCGTCGCCGCCGGCGGTGAGCCCCGCGACGCGGTCCTCGACGGTGTCGCGGGCCGTGAGGAACAGGACGGGGACGTCCGGGGAGACCGCGCGGATGCGGCGCAGCACGGTGAGGCCGTCGAGGTCGGGCAGCATCACGTCGAGGACGATCACGTCGGGGCCGACGTCGCGGGCCGTGCGGACGGCGGACTGCCCGTCGAGGGCGGTCGAGACGTCCCACCCTTCGTAGCGCAGGGCCGAGGTGAGGAGCTCGGCGAGGTTGGGCTCGTCGTCGACCACGAGGACGCGCACGGGCGAGCCGTCGGCGCGGGTCAGGCGCTCGGGGGCGCGCGGGGAGACGAGGGGTTCCGTGGGCGCGGGGGTCGTGGTCATGGGTCCATGGTGCGCGCGGTGCCTCGGTCGTGCCTGTGGTGTTCCTATGAGTCGACTGTGAGGGTGGTGCCCTGGTCGAGCGGCCGCTCCCGGTACGAGGCGGCGAGCGTCGAGGCGAGGATCGCCTCGATGGCGAAGGCTGTGGCTCCTGCGAGGTCGACCGCGTCGGGGTCGAGCAACCACTGGGTCTGGAGCCCGTCCATGACGGCGATGATCGTGCTCGCGGCGCGGTCGAGGGCCTCGGGGTCGAGCGCGACGTCGTCCTCGGGGGTCAGGAGGCCGGCCTCGCGTCGTTCGGCGATCACGGTGGTCAGGGCGCTCGTGATGTCTCCGCGCAGACCCGCGAAGCGGTTCGTGGCCCAGTCGCGCGCGGGGTGCTGGTCGGTCACGGACTCGCCGGTCAGGACGGTGTAGGCCTGCACGATGCCGGGGCGCTCGGCGTTCATCCGGGCGGTCGTGACGAGGTGGCGGAACAGGTCGAGGCCGCCGGGGATGTGCTTGCCCTCGAGGTGCTCGACGTCGACGACGTCGCGGAACTCGAGGACCTCGATGAGGAGCTGGTTCTTGGAGCCGAAGTGGTGGAGCACCCCGGCGTGGGTGATCCCGACCTGCTCGGCGACCTCGGCGAGCGAGCCCTGGTGGTACCCCTTGGACCCGAAGACGCGCATGGCTGCGCGCAGGATCTCTTCGCGTCGGGCGGCGGTGCCCTTGCGCGGTCGGCGCGTGCGCGCCGGTGTGGCCTCTGTCATGACCGCAACCATACTGTGATCTTCGCTGACTTACTGACCTGTAAGTAAGTGTGGTTGTATATCGGCCAGCAGACAACGCCGTCCGAACGGAGCACCTGGTGTCACTGAAGACCCACGACGTCACGACCGACGTCACCCCCGACGTCGCCGACGTCGACGGGACCGAGGAACGCCTCGCGCGCCTCGCCGCAGACCTCACCGTCGAGGAGAAGGTCTCCCTCGTCGTCGGCGCGGGCATGTGGACCACGACCCCGATCGAGCGCATCGGCCTGCGCGCCGTCGCCATGTCGGACGGCCCCGTGGGCGTGCGCGGCACGGGCGGCGAGACCGACGGTGCCGCAGCAGGAGCGCAGACGTCCGCGATGCTGCCCGCCCCCAGCGCGCTCGCCGCGACCTGGGACCTCGACCTCGCGACCCGCGCGGGCGCGCTCTTCGCGTCCGAGGCCCGCCGGCACGGCGTCCACGTGGTCCTCGCCCCGCAGATCAACCTCCAGCGCACGCCAGTCGGCGGCCGCCACTTCGAGTGCTACTCCGAGGACCCGCACCTGACCGCCGAGATCGCGGTCCGGCTCGTGCGCGCCTCGCAGGAGAACGGCGTCGGCATGAGCGTCAAGCACTACGTCGCGAACGACTCGGAGACCGAGCGCACGCGCTACCTCGCCCGCCTCGACGAGCGCACGCTGCGCGAGGTCTACCTCCCGCCGTTCGAGCGCGTCGTGCACGAGGCCCAGGCCTGGAGCGTCATGGGCGCCTACTCGGGCGTCGACGACGGCGAGACCGCCGCGCCCGTCCTCGAGCACCGCCCGCTCCTCACGGGGGTGCTCAAGGACGAGTGGGGGTTCGACGGCGTCGTCGTGAGCGACTGGGTCGCGACCAGGTCGATCCGGGGCGCGGTCGAGGGAGGGCTCGACCTCCAGATGCCCGGCCCCGACGGCCCCTGGGGCGACGGCCTGCTCGACGCCGTCCGCTCGGGCGAGGTCGCCGAGGCCGAGCTCGACGACAAGGTCCTGCGCCTCCTGCGCCTGGCGCACAGGGTCGGCGCGCTCGACCTCGGCGGGCCTTCCCTCCCCGGCACCGCACGGGTGACCGGCCTCCAGCCCGACGGCGCACCCTCCTCCGCGTCGTCGGCCCGCGACGGGCTCACGGACCAGGAGGCGTCGGCCGCCTTCCTCCGTGAGCTCGTCGCACGCTCGATCGTGGTGCTCAGGAACTCGCCGGTCGCGCCGCGCGCCGGGTCCGCCGGCGAGGAGGCCCCGCTCGTGCCCCTCGACCCCGCGGCCCTCGCAGCCCCGGGGCGCCCCCTGACCGTGGCCCTCCTCGGTCCGGCCGCGACCGCCCCCTTCCTCCAGGGCGGAGGGTCGTCGTTCGTGGTCCCGGACCGCGTCTCGACCCCCGAGGAGGAGATCCGCGCAGGTCTGCCCGAGGGCACGCGCCTCCTCGTCCACGACGGCGCACGCTCACGCTCCAACCCGCCCGCGCTCGACGTCTCCGGCCGCTGCAGCGACCCGCTCACGGGCGCCCCAGGGCTGCGTGTCGAGCTGCTCGACGCCCACGGCGAGGTCCTCGACTCCCGCACGGCCCCGACGTGGGACGGCTGGCTCCAGGACGTCCGCGCCGACGCCGTGGCCGTGCGGGTCCGCGCCGACGTCGACCTCGACGAGCCCGGCAGGCACGAGGTCGGCATCGGCACGGTCGGCGTCCACACCGTCACGGTCGACGGGCAGGTCGTGTCGACCGGCGACGTCGTGGTCGATGAGGACGTCGTGCTGAGCTCGGGCCACAACCACCCCGTGGCGCGCACCGTGACCGTCGACGTCGCCGAGCCGCGCACCGCGCACCTCGACGCCACGCTCCAGGTGGTGCACGCCGTCGGGTACGCGTCGTTCGTGCGCGGCGAGCTGGTCCACCGGCTGCCCGGGGCGAGCGCCGAGGAGCTGCTCGACGCCGCCGTCGCCGCGGCCCGTGAGGCCGACGTCGCGATCGTCGTGATCGGCACGACCGAGGAGGTCGAGTCCGAGGGCTACGACCGCCCCGACCTCGACCTGCCCGGCAACCAGGACAGGTTGGTCGAGCTCGTCCTGCAGGCCAACCCGCGGACCGTGGTCGTCGTCAACGCGGGCGCCCCCGTCCTGCTGCCCTGGCTCGACGACGCACCGAGCGTCCTGTGGGCCTGGCTCGGCGGGCAGGAGGCCGGGACCGGTCTCGCCGACGCGCTGCTCGGGGCGACCGAGCCCTCCGGCCGCCTCCCGTGGACGCTGCCCGCCCGGGCCGAGGACGTCCCCGTCCCGCACGCCGTCCCGCGCGAGGGCGTCGTCGAGTACACCGAAGGGCTCGACGTCGGCTACCGCGCGTGGGAGCGCACGGGCGCCACGCCCGCGGCCCCGTTCGGCCACGGCCTCGGCTGGTCCGAGTGGGGGTACCTGGGCGCGACGGTCGTCGGTGCGCCGAACGTGCAGGAGACCGGCCACGACGTGCTCCTCGACGTGACCGTCCGCAACACGGGCACCCGCGCGAGCCGCGAGGTCGTGCAGGTCTACGTCGAACCCGACGCCACCTCGGCCCACGACGCGCCCGACGTCCCCCACCGCCCCGTGCGCTGGCTCGGCGGCTTCGCGGTCGTCGACGCCGCCCCGGGCGAGACCACCACGGCTCGCGTGCGCGTCCCCGCACGCGCCCTCCAGACCTGGGACGTCCCCGCGCAGCAGTGGGTCACCGCTGCCGGCGGGCACGTCCTGCGAGCAGGACGGTCGATCCGCGACCTCCGGCTCCGGGCGACCCTGCCCGACTGACCCCGGGGTGCCGGTCGACCAGGGCGACCTGCTCGACCGGCTCCCCGAACGCACCACCCGCACGACCAGCCCCACCCGCACGGCCCAGCCCCACCCCGTCCCACCAGCAGGATGACCGGTTCACCGCGGACCGCACGTACGGTTCGTTCAGATTTTCAGTGCAAGGAGGCACTCATGAACAAGCGCAGGATCAGCACGGCGATCATCGGGCTCACGTCGCTCGCCCTGGTAGCCACCGCGTGCAGCGGCGGCAGCGGCGACGGGGGCACCTCGTCGGCAGCCAGCTCGGACGTGCTCACGATCGGCATGCCCAACGGCCCCCAGACCGACAACTCCAACCCCTTCGCGAACACGTCCTCGGCGATGTCGCTCGGCTACGCGTTCGCGATCTACGAGCCCCTCGCCCAGGTCAACACCGTGCGGCCCTCGGAGGACCCCACGCCGTGGCTCGCGAGCGAGTGGGAGTGGAACGCCGACTACACGCAGCTCACCCTCACGGCCCGTGACGGCGTCAAGTGGTCCGACGGCGAGGACTTCACCGCCGACGACATCGCCTACTCGTTCCAGATCCGCAAGGACAACGAGGGCCTCAACACGTTCGCCCTGCCCTTCGGCGACATCGCGGTCGACGGCAACAAGGTCACGGTCTCGTTCACCGCGGGCCAGTTCGTCAAGCAGGCTCAGATCCTCCAGCTCTTCATCGTCCCCGAGCACATCTGGAAGGACGTCGACGACCCGACGACCTGGACCAACGAGGAGCCCGTCGGCACCGGCCCGTACACGCTCAAGTCCTGGACCGCGCAGGCCGCGACCCTCACCGCGCGCGACGACTACTGGGGCGGCGAGCTCGGCGTCAAGGAGCTGCGCTACAGCTCCTACAACGACAACAACGCCCTCACCAACGCCCTCGTCTCGGGCGAGGCGCAGTGGGGATGGACCTTCATCCCCGACTACCAGAAGGTCTACATCGACGCGAACCCCGACGTGAACAACCAGTGGGCACCCACGGGCCTCGGCGTCGACTCGCTCTTCCTCAACACCGAGACCGAGCCGTTCGACGACGTCGCCGTCCGCAAGGCCGTCCAGATGGTCCTCGACCGTCAGCAGATCTCCGACCTCGCGTCCTCGGGCGTCTTCCCGCCCCTGCTCAACGTGACGGGCATGCCCGAGCCCGCAGGCGCCGACTTCATCACCGCGCCCTTCCAGGGCAAGAAGTACGCGGTCGACGTCGACGGCGCCAAGAAGGTCCTCGCCGACGCCGGCTACACCCTCGACGGCACGACCCTCAAGGACCCCGAGGGCAACGCCGTGACGTTCACGCTCACCAACCCCACGGGCTGGTCCGACTACCTGACCGAGCTCCAGATGGTCGCCGACGCCGTCAAGCCCCTCGGTATCGACGCCACCGTCGAGGGCCAGAACGCCGACGCATGGTTCACCGCGATCGCCGAAGGTGACTTCCAGGCCTCCATGCACTGGACCGACGGCGGCGCGACCCCCTGGGACACCTACTCCAACCAGATGGACGGCGCCCAGTACATGCCGCTCGGCGAGCGCGCCAACTGGAACTTCGGCCGCTTCAAGAACGACGAGGCGACCGCAGCCCTGGCCACGTACGCCAACGCCACGGACGAGACGGCCCGTACCGCGGCGCTCGAGACCGTCCAGCAGGTCTTCGTCGACGAGGTCCCGACCATCGCGCTCCTCGGACGCCCGGCCGCGGCCCAGTACTCGACCAAGAACTTCGTGGGCTGGCCCTCGGACGAGGACCCGTACGCGAACCCGCAGCCGACGACGGCGAACGCGTCGCTGATCCTCACGAAGCTGAAGCCGGCTTCCTGATCGTCTCGTGAGTGGTGGGGAGGGGCGTGGCCGGGCCTACCATCCGGCCGTTCCTCCCCACCACTCCTGCCTGCGCAGCGCGTCCTTCGCTCCCCATGCCGCACACGTGGCCGGTGCTTGATGCAGGCGCCCCCCGTTCCCCCCCAGCAGTCAGGTTCACCCATGAGTTCCGACACGCACCACGCCCCTGCGCCCCCGCCCGACGCGCCCGTCCTCGAGGCCCGCGGGCTCACCAAGCACTTTCCCGTCAAGGGGCTGCGGTCCCACGCCGTCGTGCACGCGGTCGACGGGGTCGACGTCTCGCTGCGCAGCGGCCAGGTCGTCGCGCTCGTGGGGGAGTCCGGTTCCGGCAAGTCGACCATCGCCCGGCTCCTCGCCCGCCTGTACACGCAGACGTCGGGCGAGATCCTCCTGCACGGCGAGCCCGTGACCGCGCACCGCGGCCGGGCCTTCCGCCGGTACTGCCGGCGCGTCCAGATGATCTTCCAGGACCCGTTCGGTTCGCTGAACCCGGTCCACACGATCCGCTACACGCTCACGCGCTCGCTGCGGATCCACCAGCCGAAGCTGCGCGGCAAGGCGCTCGAGGACGCCCTGGAGGCCTTGCTCGACCGGGTGCAGCTCCAGCCCGAGCGGTACGTCGACAAGTACCCGCACGAGCTCTCGGGCGGGCAGCGCCAGCGTGTCGCGATCGCGCGCGCCCTGGCCGCCGATCCCGAGGTCCTGCTCGCCGACGAGCCCATCTCGATGCTCGACGTGTCGATCCGCATCGGCATCCTCAACCTCCTCAAGGACCTGCGCGACCGCCTCGGCATCGCGATCCTCTACATCACGCACGACATCGCCTCGGCCCGGTACTTCGCCGACGAGACCCGGGTGATGTACGCGGGCCGCATCGTCGAGCACGGCGAGAGCGAGCTCGTGACGCAGGAGCCTGCGCACCCGTACACCCAGCTCCTGGTGCGCTCCGCGCCGGACCCGGAGAACCTCGCGGCGCAGGACCGCACGGGTGCGAACGGCGAACCACCGTCGATGGTCCGCCCGCCCGAGGGCTGCCGCTTCAGCCCGCGCTGCCCGTTCGCGACGGACCTGTGCCGGAGCACGGTCCCCGGCCTGGTGCCCGTGGGCGACGGCCGCAAGGTCGCCTGCTGGGGCTACGTGGGAGCGTCCGACGTCGATCCTGCCGAGCGGGACCTGCTCCCCGTGCTCGGCGCTGCACGAGTGGGGGTGTCGGCATGAAGTACTTCCTGCGACGCATCGTCTTCTACGTGATCACCGCGTGGGCGGCCATCACGATCAACTTCTTCATCCCGCGCATGATGGACGGCGACCCGGTGTCGTCCTTCATCAACAAGAACCAGGGCCGCATCAGCTCCGAGGCCCGCGAGTCGCTGTACGTCCTGTTCGGGCTCGACAGCGGTGCCTCGCTCTGGGAGCAGTACGTCGACTACTGGAAGATGCTCTTCTCGGGCGACCTGGGTCTGTCGATCATGCTCTTCCCGAGCACCGTGAGCGAGGTCATCGCGCAGGCCCTGCCGTGGACCATCGGCCTGGTCGGCATCGCGACGGTCATCAGCTTCGTGCTCGGCTCGTTCCTGGGCGTCGTCATCGGCTGGCGCCGCGGGTCCTGGGCGGACGGCCTCCTTCCCGTCACCACCTTCTTCTCGTCCGTGCCGTACTTCTGGCTGGGCCTGGTCGCGATCATGCTCTTCTCGGTGACGTGGTCGATCTTCCCGTCGTCGGGCGCCTACCAGCCGGGGCTCGTGCCCGGGTGGAGCTGGGAGTTCATCGGATCGGTGATCCGGCACGGCACGCTGCCCGCGATCACGATCGTGCTGTCCTCGGTCGCGGGCTGGATCCTCGGCATGCGGAACATGACCGTCACGGTCACCTCGGAGGACTACGTCACGGTCGCGCAGGCCAAGGGCCTGTCGGAGCGTCGCGTGATGTTCGGGTACGCGGCCCGCAACGCGATCCTGCCGCAGGTCTCGGGCTTCGCGCTGTCCCTCGGCTTCATCGTGTCCGGGACGCTCGTCATGGAGAAGGTCTTCTCCTACCAGGGCGTGGGCTTCACGCTCCTGCAGGCGATCGGCGCGCACGACTACCCCCTCATGCAGGGCATCTTCCTCATGATCACGCTGTCCGTCCTCGTGGCGAACATCCTCGCCGACCTCGCCTACGTGGTCCTCGACCCGCGCACCCGACAGGAGGGCTGAGAAAGATGACCGGCATCCCCGTCCAGATGGACCACGCCCAGCTCGACACCGGCTCCGAGCCGCTCGCCCCCGAGGTGCCCAAGCGCCGCAAGGGGTCCCGCAAGAAGCAGAAGCTCCTGTTCCTGCGCAACGGCAAGTCGTTCACGGGGCTCGCGATCCTGGGCTTCTTCGCGATCCTCGCGGTGGTCGGCCCGTGGATCGCCCCCTACGACCCCAGCGCCATGTCGCCCGACGTCCTGCAGCCCCCGAGCGCCGCGCACTGGCTCGGCACCACGCACGTCGGCCAGGACGTGTACTCGCAGATCCTGGTGGGCACGCGCGGCGTCATGATCGTCGGGTTCGTCGCGGGCATCGGGGCGACGCTCCTGTCGATCCTGGTGGGTGTGAGCGCGGGCTTCCTGGGCGGCGTGAGCGACGAGCTGCTCTCGTCGCTGTCCAACATCTTCCTCGTCATCCCGGCGCTGCCGCTCATCATCATCGTCGCGGGCCAGCTCCCCGACGCGGGCGGCCTGACGGTCGCGCTCATCCTGGCCGCGACGAGCTGGGCGTGGGGTGCGCGCATCCTGCGCGCCCAGACCCTGTCGCTGCGCCGGCGAGACTTCGTCGAGGCCGCGCGCGCCAACGGCGAGTCGACGTGGCGCATCGTGTGGTTCGAGACCCTGCCCAACCTGACGGCCATCATGGCGTCGAGCTTCGTGGGCACCGTGACGTTCGCGATCCTCATGCAGACGACGCTCGCGTTCATCGGCGTCACGTCGATCTCGGACTGGAACTGGGGCACGATCCTCTTCTGGGCCGAGCAGCAGCAGGCCCTCTCGCGCGGCGCGTGGTGGTGGTTCGTCCCGGCGGGCCTGTGCATCGCGATGCTCGGCATGGCGCTGACCCTCATCAACTTCGGGATCGACGAGTTCGTCAACCCGCGCCTGCGCTCGACGGGCGCGAGCCCGCGCGCGCTGCGCAGGCGTCGCATCTCGCCGCGCATCGGCTTCACTGCCGTGGTCCGCGAGGGAGCTCCCGCCACGGCCGGCACGCCCACCACCAGGCCCGACGGCGCCACGCGCCCGGGTGCGCCGCCCACCCCGACCGGTGCGACGCCGTCGGGCACGGGGAAGGGGACGCCCGCCCCGGGCGGGCCGGACACCCCGGGGAGCACGCGCGACGACCGCGACACCGACGGCACGACCGCACGCAAGGAGAACGCCCGATGACCGTCACCGACCTCCCACCTGCCGGGGCCCCCACCGGGACCGGCAGGCCCGTGCTGGAGATCCGCGACCTGCACGTCGCCTACGGCTACGGCCCCGAGCCCGTGCGCGCGCTGCGCGGCGTGAACCTCACGCTGCACGAGGGCGAGGTCCTGGGGATCGCGGGCGAGTCGGGCTGCGGCAAGTCGACCCTCGTCTACGCCGCGACGCGCCTCCTGCCCCCGCCCGGCCTCATCACGGGCGGCGAGGTCCTGTTCCACGGGGGTGTGGGGAGCACGGGCGACGAGCCCGTCGACATCCTGCGCATGAGCGACAAGGAGCTGAGGCGCTCGCGCTGGCAGGACACCGCGATCGTGTTCCAGGGCGCCATGAACTCGCTCAACCCCGTCTACCGGGTCGGCAAGCAGCTCACCGACGCGATCGCGGCGCACCGCCCCGGCATGTCGCGCACCGACCGCAACGATCGGGCCGCCGAGCTGCTGTCGATGGTCGGGATCGCGACGGACCGCATCTCGGCGTACCCGCACCAGCTCTCGGGCGGCATGCGCCAGCGCGTCATGATCGCGATGGCGCTCGCGCTCGAGCCCAAGGTGCTCATCATGGACGAGCCCACCACGGCGCTCGACGTCGTCATGCAGCGCCAGATCGTCGAGCAGATCATCGAGCTGCGCGACCGCCTGGGCTTCTCGGTCGTGTTCATCACGCACGACGTGTCCCTGCTCATCGAGGTCGCCGACCGGATCGCGATCATGTACGCGGGCGAGATCGTCGAGCAGGCGTCCGCGAGCGACGTCTACCGGCGACCGCGCCACCCGTACACGCACGGGCTGCTCAACTCGTTCCCGCCCCTGCACGGGCCCAAGCGCCCGCTCGTCGGCATCCCGGGCTCGCCGCCCGACCTCCAGGCGCTCCCGAGCGGGTGCCCGTTCCGGCCACGCTGCGCGCACGTCATGGACGCGTGCGCCGAGATCCACCCGGGCCTCGGCCCCACGTCGCTGGGGCTGCCCGGCGTCGGCGAACCGGGACGGTCGGTCGCGTGCCTGCTCCACGACGGGCACGGCGAGGTCCCCACGGAGCTGCGCGTCTGAGCGACGCGCACGGGCCGCCAGGGTCGATGATCCCCTGGCCGCGGGGACGCCCGGTCGGCCCCGCGAGCAGAGCCGGTCGGCACCCCGCGTCGGGTGCCGGCCGGCTCCTGCTCGTCGTGGGCGGCTCCCGGCCGAACGTGTGAAAGACCACCCACCGCCACGCCCTGACCTGCCCGTTCTCTTTGCCGGATCCCCACACGCGGTGACCTACGGTGGACGGGTGAGCTTCCCTCCTCCTTCGACGACGCAGCCGACCGCACGCCCGACGGCGCCCCCGCGGGCCGTCGGCGCGCGCCCCGTGCACGCGCCGAGCGGGGGTGCGACCAACGTGACGGCCCGGGTCGTGGCGGGGCTCACCGCGGTCGCCGCGATCGTCCTCGCGTGGCAGGTGTGGAGCTACTTCGTGACCACCGAGCAGGGGCAGCACCTCGACCAGGCGGCACTGACGGGCGCCGACTACGGGCAGGGGGCGCTGTGGTCGTTCGCGTCTCCCGTGCTGGACGTCGTCTCGGTGTCCTTCGTCGTCCTCGGGCTGGGGACCGCGATGGGCATCGCCCTCCTGCGACGTCGGTGGGGCCTGGCCGTCCAGGTCGCGTTCCTCGTCGTGGGGGCCAACGTCACGACGCAGCTCACGAAGAAGGTCTTCCTCGACCGCCCGGACCTCATCGGCGGGTGGAACGGCAACAGCCTGCCGAGCGGTCACACGACGGTCGCCGGCTCGGTGTCGGTCGCCCTGCTGATGGCGGTGCCGCGCGGCTACCGTCCCGTCGTCGCGCTCCTGGGCGGCACGTACACGGCGGCCACGGGCATCTCGACGCTCGTGGGCAAGTGGCACCGCCCGAGCGACGTGGTCGCTGCGTTGCTGGTGGTCCTCGCCTGGGGCGCCCTGGTCCTGGCGTTCACGCCGACCTCGGCCCTGGACGAGCTCCCGGCCGGCCGGAGCGGCGCCTACCCGGGGTCGGTCGTCGTGTCGGTCCTCCTCCTCGCGGGCGGGGTCACGGCGGCGCTCGGGGCCGCGTGGTGCCTGCGCGAGGTCTACCCCGCGAGCTGGGGCATGTCCGACCTGGCGGAGACCACGGCGTACGTCGGGGGCGCGCTGGGGGTGGTCGCCGCGACGGCGGTCTCGTTCGCCCTGCTCCTCCTGCTCCGCCAGGCGACGTCGCGCCCTTCACGGAGGTGACGCGACCGCCCGCAGACCCGGCCACGGTCCGCGGGGCCCTGCGCCCACGACGACCGCGAGCCCCGGCCACTGGGGCTGTCCACAACGGATAAGGTGCCGCCTGGCGCGAGTGGCGTAACGTCATAGGCTGCCGGTGGGAACGGGACGGTGGGGTCGTGGGCCATGCCCCAGCCCGACGCCGGACCCCACCTCAGCACCTCGGCCCACCCGGAGATCGCTCCGGGCACGAGCCACACCAGCAGCAACGGAAAGCAGGAACGGATGTCCTCAGGTCGCAAGCTCGTCATCGTGGAGTCCCCCACGAAGGCACGCAAGATCCAGGGCTACCTCGGTGACGACTTCGAGGTGGAGTCGAGCGTCGGGCACATCCGCGACCTCCCGCAGCCGTCCGAGCTGCCCGCCGACATGAAGAAGGGGCCGTTCGGCAAGTTCGCGGTCAACGTCGACGAGGGCTTCGAGCCCTACTACGAGGTCTACGCGGACAAGAAGAAGAAGGTCGCGGAGCTCAAGCGCGCCCTGAAGAACGCCGACGAGCTCTACCTCGCGACCGACGAGGACCGCGAGGGCGAGGCCATCGCGTGGCACCTTCTCGAGGAGCTCAAGCCCAAGGTCCCCGTGCACCGCATGGTCTTCCACGAGATCACCCGCGAGGCGATCGAGCGTGCGCTCGAGAACACGCGCGACCTCGACGAGCACCTGGTCGACGCCCAGGAGACGCGCCGCATCCTCGACCGTCTCTACGGCTACGAGGTCTCGCCGGTCCTGTGGCGCAAGGTCCGTCAGGGGCTGTCCGCGGGGCGCGTCCAGTCGGTCGCGACCCGCCTGGTCGTCGAGCGCGAGCGTGAGCGCATGGCGTTCGTCGCGGCCGAGTACTGGGACGTGTCCGGCACGTTCTCGCTCGCCGACACGAGCGCCGAGGACGCCGACAAGAGCTTCGACGCCCGCCTGGTCCAGCTCGGCGGGGCGCGGGTCGCCTCGGGCCGAGACTTCGACGACCGCGGGCAGCTCAAGCCCGCGGCGGCGCGCGACGGGGCGCGCCAGCTCGACGAGCAGACCGCCTCGCTCGTCGTCGGCGGGCTCGAGGGGGCCGACTTCGCGGTCCGCAGCCTCGAGACCAAGCCGTACACGCGCCGTCCGGCCGCGCCGTTCACGACGTCGACCCTCCAGCAGGAGGCCGGCCGCAAGCTCCGCTTCAGCTCACGGCAGACCATGCGCACCGCGCAGGCGCTGTACGAGAACGGCTACATCACCTACATGCGTACGGACTCGCCGTCGCTGTCGGCCGAGGCCACGGACGCCGCGCGCCGCCAGGCCGCCGAGCTGTACGGGCCCGAGTTCGTGCCGGGTTCGCCGCGCGTCTACGCGTCGAAGGCGAAGGGCGCGCAGGAGGCCCACGAGGCCATCCGCCCCGCGGGTGACTCGTTCCGCACGCCGGCCCAGGTCGCCCGCGAGATCAGCGGCGACCAGTTCAAGCTGTACGAGCTCGTCTGGAAGCGCACGGTCGCCTCGCAGATGGCGGACGCCAAGGGGTCGACGGCGTCGGTGCGGCTGGCAGCGCCCGTCGCCGGCAGCGAGGCGGAGGTCGCCGGACAGGACGCCGTGTTCGCGGCCTCCGGCACGGTCATCTCGTTCCGCGGCTTCCTCGCCGCGTACGAGGAGGGCACCGACGACGGAGCGGACGCGGCTGACGGCACCCCTGGGAAGTCAGGCCGCCGTCGCAACGACGAGGACGCGCGCCTGCCCCAGATGGGCGAGGGCGACCTGCTCGGCGGTCGCGACCTGACGGCCGACGGCCACTCGACGTCGGCACCCCCGCGCTACACCGAGGCCAGCCTCATCAAGGCGCTCGAGGAGCGCGGCATCGGGCGCCCGTCCACGTTCGCGTCGACCATCTCGACGATCCAGGACCGCGGGTACGTGCTGCCCCGCGGCCAGGCTCTCGTACCGAGCTGGCTCGCGTTCGCCGTGATCCGGCTCCTGGAGGAGCACTTCGAGTGGCTCATCGACTACGACTTCACCGCGGAGATGGAGGCCGACCTCGACGCGATCGCGGCCGGTGACAAGGACCGCGTCGCCTGGCTGACCCGTTTCTACTTCGGCGACGGCACGGGCCGCGAGGAGGGCGAGGGGCTGCGCCAGCTCGTCGACGACCTCGGCGAGATCGACGCACGCGACATCAACTCCGTCCAGATCGGTGAGGGCATCCAGCTCCGCGTCGGTCGGTACGGGCCGTACGTCGAGGACCTCTCGGTCGAGGTCAAGGAGGGCGAGAACCCGCCGCGCGCCTCGGTGCCCGACGACCTGGCCCCCGACGAGCTCACGGTCGACAAGGCGCGCGAGCTCCTCGCCGCGGGTGCCGACGACGGTCGCGTCCTGGGCACGGACCCCGGGTCGGGGAACCCGATCGTGGCCCGCGCGGGACGCTACGGCCCGTACGTGACCGAGCAGCTCCCCGAGCCGAAGTTCGACGAGGGCCTGTCGGCGGCCGCGCTCAAGAAGGCCAAGGCTGCGCTGCCCAAGCCCCGCACGGCGTCGCTGCTCAAGGACATGAGCCTGGACACCGTGACGCTCGAGGACGCGCTGCGGCTGCTGTCGCTGCCGCGCGTCGTGGGTACGGACCCGGAGACGGGCGTCGAGATCACCGCGCAGAACGGCCGGTACGGCCCGTACCTCAAGAAGGGCACGGACTCGCGGACCCTCCCGTCCGAGGAGGCCATGTTCACGGTCACGCTCGAGGAGGCGCTCGAGCTGTACAAGCAGCCCAAGCGCGGTCGCGGAGCCACGGCCACCCCGCCGCTGCGCGAGCTCGGCGACGACCCGACGTCGGGCAAGCCCATCGTGGTCAAGGACGGCCGGTTCGGTGCGTACGTCACGGACGGCGAGACCAACCGGACGCTGCCGCGCGACCTGACGCCCGAGTCCATCACCCCGGAGAAGGCCATCGAGCTCCTCGCGGAGAAGCGTGCGGCGGGCCCGGCGAAGAAGAAGGCCCCGGCCCGCAAGGCTCCGGCCAAGAAGCCCGCCGCGAAGAAGGCCCCGGCGAAGAAGGCGACGGCCGAGAAGAAGTAACGCTCACGCCTCGGCGACGGTCGCCGGGGCGTGCCCGCGACGTAGCGCGAGGTAGACCCGTGTGGGGCAGGTTTAACAACCCGGGGGGGTACACGCCCCCCCCGGGAGAAACACGCCC
>NZ_JBHVOS010000034.1:0-33544 GCF_042887685.1 Oerskovia sp. NPDC057915
CCCTGCACCAGATCTCCAACCTGCCCGGCAGACCCGGACGCCACCTCTCCGTCCTGGCCTACAAAGCCGCCCAACGCGTCATCGGCTTCAACTAGAACCCTGCCGGTCCGCCGACCCGCCGGTCCGCCGACCCGGCGGTGAGCCGGCCCGGCGGTGAGCCGGCCCGGGTGACGGGACGCCCCCGGTGGTGCGCCCCGTCACGGCGGCCTCAGCGTCCCGACGAGTCCGGCGGACCCAGGACCTCCAGCGGCCGGTTCTGAGGCCGGGACCTGCGTCCCTCGGGGACAGGGATCAGGGCTCGCACCACGAACCAGTCGGACTCGGTGCGTACCGTGAGCGACCCTCCGTAGCCCTCGACGACCTGACGCATGTTCCGCACGCCGTACCCGTGGTCGATGGCGTTGCGCTTGGTGGTCCGCGGGATCCCGTCGTCGAAGTCGAGCTCGCCCACGTGGTAGTTCTCGAAGCGGACCATGACGAGCGAGCTCTGCGTGTAGACCGCGACGCGCACGAGCCGGTTCTCGGGGTCCGGCAGGGTGGCGGTGCTCTCGATCGCGTTGTCGAGCGCGTTGCCGAAGAGTGCGCTCAGGCCCATGGCGTCCATGAAGGACAGGGCTGCGCCGTCGACCACGCACGTCAGGGTGATCCCGAGCTCCGCGCACTGGGCGGTCTTCGACGTGAGGATCGTGTCGAGCACGGGGTTGCCCGTCTCGACCTGTGCGCCGTACCCCCGGATGCTCTCCTCGAGCTGGTCGAGGTAGGACGCCTTGGCGGCCGGGTCGTTCTCGGTCCGGATCGCGGTGACGAAGTGCTTGAGGTCGTGGTACTTGCGGTGGACGATGTCGATGTTCCGCTTGGACTGCAGGTACTGCTCGTGCTGGGAGCGCAGCATCCGGTTCATCGCCTCGACCTCGACCGCGCGCTGGAGCTCGAGCCGCTGCCCCTGCTGGGCGTAGAGGGCGACGTAACCGGCGAGGTCGACGAGGGTGCGGATGTAGAAGATCTCGAGCCCGAGCCGCCCGCTGAAGGGGGTGTTCGAGCTGACGAAGCTGACGTTGCTCATGAGGAACGTGACCGCGGCGATCGCGGCCGCGCTCAGCAGCCCACGCCGGTCGACCTCGAGCTGCTGGTCGGGCGGGAAGTGGCGCCTCTCGATGACGTAGGCCGTCGTGAAGGCCGTGCCGTACACCAGGACCACGAGCCCTGCCTGGACCCCGAGGCCCGTGAACCCTTGGTCGACCGCGTAGCTGTAGAGCTGCCAGTGGAGCGACGCGACGAGCTCGGCGAGCACGAAGGCCCGGGCGGTGAAGTACCCGGCCTCCCGCGCCGACACGTCGGCGCACAGCACGACCACGCTGTACACCGCGGCCACCGCGAGGGCCATGCCGAACGTCCACAGCGAGATCGGCAGCTCGCCCGCGAAGGACTGGACGGCCCACAGGAGGCCGAGCCCCAGCCCGAGCAGCAGGGCCAGGATGGGCGGGGTGAACCGCTTGCGCAGGAGCAGGATGTACACGAGGCACGCGGACCACTCGGCGAAGGCCGTGAAGCCGCGGGGGATGTCGGGCAGGACCTCGCGGATGGTCTCGGTCAGGAGCTCGTGGGTCACGCGACGCGTCCGCCGACGTGGTCGGCGAGCGCGTCGAGGAAGGCACGCTTGCGCGGTCGGCTGATCTGGAGCTCGTCGCCACCGAGCATGACGCACGTGCTCTGGTCGACTGCGAGGACGTGTCGCATGTTCACGAGGTAGCAGCTGTTGCTGCGGAAGAACCCCTTGTCGACGAGGTCGGTCTCGAAGGCCTTGAGGGTGCCCGTGAACGCGTAGGTCCGGTCGACGGCGTGGACGACGACGCGGTGCTTGATGCTCTCGATGTAGACGACGTCGAGCAGGTCGACCCGGGCGAGCGCGCCGTTCACGGTCAGCATGAGCGAGTCCGTGCCGCTGCGTCGCACCCGGTCGATGCTGCGTCGCAGCTCCTGGGAGAACGCGAACCAGGGGACGGGCTTGAGGAGATAGCTCAGCGCGTCGACCTCGTAGCCGTGGATCGCGTACTGCGCCATGTTCGTGACGAAGACGATGACGACACGGGAGTCGAGCGTGCGGATCTGCCGCGCGGTGTCCAGGCCGTCCAGGTCGTTCATCTGGACGTCGAGGAAGAGGATGTCGAAGTCGGGGCGGTACCCCGTGACGAGCTCGCGCCCGTCGCTGAAGGTGCGGACGTCGAACGTCACCCGGTTCTCGACCTGGAAGCGGTCGAGGTGGCCGAGCACGACGTCTCTGCTGGCGGACTCGTCGTCGACTACGCCGATGCGGATCATGCTGCCGAACCTCTTTCGCGACCCCTGAAGTCCCCCGATGCCCCCCCAAGATACCAAGCCGTACTGGGCTGAGATCGGCGCGAAACGGGGGTTTCGGGCACCGGTCGACCCAGGTTGCGTACCCGGGGACCAAGGTCACACCCGGTCTGCCACCAAGGACCTGCTCGGCTGCGGCAGCGGCTTGACCCACCCCGCGAGGGCGATGCTCAGGACGGTGGCCACCGTGATGGTGAGCAGTGCGTGCCGACCGCCGATCGAGTCCGCGAGCAGGCCCAGGAGCGGCGGTGCCGTGAGCTGGCCGAACGAGATGAAGGACGTCACGACCGACACGCGCCCCGGGGCCCGCAGGGGGTCGTCCGACGCGGCGGCGATCGCGATCGGGTTGGCGAGCGCGGCCCCGCAGCCCCACAGCACGATGCCGAACCAGGCGAGCGGGAGCCCGGGTGCCAGGCCGAACAGGAGCAGTCCGACGAGCGCCGAGACCCCGGACGCCCGCAGGATCGTGACGCGTCCGAACCGGTCGATGAGTCCCGTCCCGGCGAAGCGGAAGACCGTCATCGCGGCGACGAACGTGCCGTAGGCCATGGCGCCGACGGCCTCGCGCACCGCGAAGCCGTCGACCATGGAGATCGAGAGCCAGTTTCCCGCGGACCCCTCGGACAGCGATGCGGCGAGCAGGACCAGGCCGATGAGCAGGGTGCGCGGCTCGCGCCACGCGGACAGGGCGTTGCGGAGCCCGGCCCCGCGGCGACCGGCCGGGTGCGGGGTGGTCGGCTCGTCCGTGACGCCGTGCGCGGCGGCGGGCTCCGCCGTGGAGCCCGCGGGAGCGTCGGCCACCTCGGCGGCCACGCCGACCGTGCCGGCGTCCGTCGTCCGACCGGCCCCGGGAGTCGACGGCGCAGCACCCGTCGGGCTGGTCGCCGCACCCGCCGCGGCCTGCCGCTCGGGGGCGAACACGGTCGCCGGCCCGATGAGGAAGGCGCGGGCGACCGCGACGAGGGTCGTGATGACCACGAGCTGGATCGCGATGTGGATCTGCGCCCAGGAGAACGCGGCCCCGACGAGCGCGCCCGCCCCGGCGCCGATCGAGAAGGCCGCGTGGAAGTGGGGGAGGATCGCACGCCCGACGCGCTGCTCGACCATGGCCCCGTTGAGGTTGATCGGCACGTTCATCAGGGCGCCGCTGATCCCGTTGGTGAACGCGCCCACCGCGAAGATGCCGACGCTCCCGGTCGCCGTGCCCCAAGCGACGAGCAGCAGCGCGACGAGGTTGACGGCGGTGGCTGCGACGAGGGTCGGGCGGCTCCCGAACCGGGCGACGACCGCCCCCGTGGACATGACGGCGAACAGCGCGCCGACCGCGCCGACGATGAGGATGAGGCCGAGCTGTGCCGAGGAGACCCCGAGCGCCTCGCGGATCGAGGGCAGCCGCGTCATCCAGCTCGTGCCCACGATGCCGAAGAGGGCGAAGAGCGCCATCAACGACCAGCGGGCGCGACCGACTGCAAGGTTTCCTGACATTCAGCGAACTCTATGCCGCACGTGGCCGCGTTCTCACCGTGTTTCTGTGGGCGGGACGCGCTGGTCCGGCGGTGATGCCCCGCCGGGCCCGTACGGCGCCCGGGTCAGAGCAGCACGGTGCCGTCGATGCAGGTCACGGCGTCGCCGCCGACCCACACGGTGTCCTCGCGCCCCCCGCTGCCGACGCGGCTCACGTGGACGCGCCCGGCCCGCCCGAGCGCCGTGCCCTGGCTCGCGACGTAGCTCGCGGGCAGCAGGCCGTCCGGCTGGAGCCACTGCGCGACGACCGCGTTCAGGCTCCCCGTCACGGGATCCTCGGGGATGCCCATGTCGAGCGCGTAGCCGCGGACCTCGACCGCGGCACCGTCGGGGCCGTCGTAACGCCCGTCGCCGAGTGCCGTGTACGGCCCGACGACGCCGATCGCCAGGTCGCCCAGCCCCGCGAAGTCGGGGTCGAGCGCGAGGACCTTCTCGGCCGAGCCGAGCAGGAGCACGCGCCAGCCGGGCCCGTTGTCGAGGAAGCGGTGATCGACGACGTCGTGGGCGTCGAGCCCGAGCGCGCGCGTGATCGCGGCGAGCGTCGAGGGGTCGAGCGGCTCGTCCGTCAGGAGGTCGGGAGCCGCGAAGGCGAGCCGGCCTCCCGAGGAGGCTCCGTCGTCGGGCCCCGGTGTGGGGGACCGGCGCAGCGGGACCAGACCGATCCCGCACTCCTGGACCACGGTGCCCGCGACGCGCGGCGTGCCGCCCGCGGCGAGCCACGCGTGGCACGAGCCGAGCGTCGGGTGCCCCGCGAACGGCAGCTCGCCTGCGGGCGTGAAGATGCGCAGGCGGTAGTCGGCCCCGGCGGCAGCGCCCTCGGGGGAGGGCGGGAGGAGGAACGTCGTCTCGGACAGGTTGGTCCAGCGCGCGAAGGCGGCCATCTGGTCGTCCCCCAGCCCGACGGCGTCGCGCACCACCGCGACCGGGTTTCCCCGGTAGGGGGTCGTCGTGAAGACGTCGACCTGCGAGAACGGGCGCAGCCGAGGTGAGGAAGTCATGCGTCCGACGCTACCGCCGTGCCCGCGACCCGGCTCGGGTGGGGGGCTGGCGGGTCATGCGCTCGGCGGCTGGATGAGGTCCCACGGCATGCCGTACAGGTCCTGGAACACCGCGACCGTCCCGTACGCCTCGTGGCGCGGCTCCTCGAGGAACCGGACGCCGTGCGCGAGCATGCGGGCGTGCTGGGCCGCGAAGTCGTCGGTCCGCAGGAAGAACGCGACCTCGTCGCCGACCGGTCGGCCGACGCGGGCGCGCGCGTCGTCGGACGTCGCGAGGGCCAGGACGAGCCCGGTGCCCGCCGCGTCGCCGTCGCCCGGGCTCACGACGACGCGGCGCCACCCGCTCTCGAACGTCTCGTCCTGGCGCAGCGTGAAGCCGAGCGCTCCGGTGAAGAAGGCGATGGCGTCGTCCAGGTCGTGCACCAGGTACGTGGCGTTCTCGAGGCTCAGCATGAGGGGGAGCGTAGCGGTGCCGGACGAACCGGCGCCGCCACGCACCCACGTCGTCGCGCGGACCTGCCGGCTCAGACCTCGCGCAGGACCTCGCGCGCGAACTTCACCGACCGCTCGCGCAGTCCCTCGATGCGCCGCTCGACCAGACCCGCGGGGTCCTGGCCGGCCTCGACGATGGTCGGCTTGCGACGGACGTTCTTGGAGCAGCCGAACTCGGTGCAGATCAGGGTGCCGATCGTGTCGCCGTTGCGACCGGCCGCACCGGCCCGGCGCACGACGTACAGGGACACGTCGTCGGTCACGATGACGTCCTCGCACCACGCGCACACCGCGCGGCGGCGCGACGCCGTGCCCTCGGGGGCACGCAGCGCGAGCCCGACGAGCGCGTCGTCGACGGGCAGGACGACGTAGGCGCGCAGCGGCGCCTTGCGGTCGACCCAGCCCAGGTAGTCGAGGCGGTCCCAACGGAGGTCTGCGAGGTCGGACGGGAGGGTCAGCTGCGAGGACTCGCGGCGCGAGGCGTTCACGAAGGACGCGCGGATCTGCTTCTCGGACAAGGGGTTCATGGTTCTACGGCTCTCGTGCAGGAGGGGCCGTCTCGCCCGCGGTGCCCGGACCGACAGGTCGGGCGGGAGCGGAGGACGGCAGGTCGGGGCCCGCCGGTGGTCACGAGGACTCACCGATGAGGGGACCCGCCGAGGCACGCCGGTCGTCCGGTGAGTCTCGGGGACTCACCGGTGGGTGGCGCCGTAGGGCGTCAGGCGTGCTGGGCGGGCGTCCGGCCCGCGACCGAGCAGGCCAGGACGGCCGCCCCGCTTCCTCGCTGCATGAAAGATGCGCTCCAAGATCGGTGGCCGGGGCTCGTCCCGCGGCACAGCTCTCCGTCGATGGTACGCCCGGGCACCCGTGCCGCTCACGACAATTCTGGGGAGGTGCTGCGGAGGCGGGTCGCCGCCCATGCACGTGACGACGACCCGCCCGCTGCGCGGGGTCTATCGCTTGCGGACCTTCGCGGTGGTCTCGGCTGCCTTCTCGCGCTTCTGTGCGCGCTTGTCCTTCAGGGAAAGCGACGGCTGCTTCTTGTCGTTCTTGGCCATGTGGCTCACCTCCTTCCAGCCTGCAGGTGAACCGGCCACCATAGCCAAGACCCACAGGAAGTCCAGTCCGCGGCCGGGACGCGCCGACGACCACGACGAGGGCCGGGCGCCGTGGGGCTCCCCGGGCCTCCTCGGTGCCCGAGAGCCGCACGCTTCCGGGCGCTCGCGGGCGTGTCCCGGCGTAGCGTGACGACATGACGGACGGCCCGACGGGAGCCACGACCCCCACCCACCTGGTGCGCCACGCCCTGGCCGACGTGTGGCGCACGGTACGCCGGGCAGACCTCGCGATCGTGTACTGCTCCGTGGTCCTGCTCGTCGCGCTCGTCCTGGCGTTCCTGCCCGAGGGCACGCGCGACCAGGTGTACGAGGACACGAGCACCAACCTCGCGAACCTGCGCGACCGCCCCGTCTCCGTGCTCCTCGCGAGCGCGTTCGTCATCTCCTCGCCGGGCGAGGTCCTCCTGGTGCTCCAGCTCCTCGTGGTCCTGGCCTACGCGCAGCGCTTCGTCGGGCGGCTCGCGTCGCTCGCGGTCGGGTTCATGGGGCACGTCGGTGCGACGGTGTTCACGGCCATGGTCCTGACGACCGGGATCTTCCACGGGTTCGTGAACCCGAGCGTCGCCACGGTCGACGACGTCGGCGTCAGCTACGTCATGGCGACCGTCATGGGCTTCCTGACCGTCGTCGTCCCCCGGCGCTGGCGCTGGTGGTGGGTCGCGTTCGTCGTCGTCTACTGGGTGGGGCCGGGGCTCGTCGCGCGGAACTTCACGGCGGTCGGGCACACGACCTCCCTCCTCATCGGGTTCACGGTGGCCTTCGTCGCGGGCCGGACCCGGCAGGCGGCCGGATGGTCGGGGGACGTCCCGGGGCGGCGGTGACGGAACCGCTCGACAGTCGGAGGACCGGACGAGCGGCCCGCACCGACGCGGCCAGGACGTCCCCGCAGATCAGGCCTTGCGCCTCACCGACGGCGCTCCGGGCGTGAGCCCGGCGACGAGGTTGAACGCCCCGGTGAGGATGTTGAGCGCCACGACGCCCACGACGTCGGCGATCTCGCGGTCGCTGTAGCCGTGGCGCCGCAGGGCGTCGACCTGCTCGTCGGTGATCGACGCCGGCTCGCGGTAGATCTGCACGCCGAAGGCGACGATCGCGGCCAGCGCGGGGTCGACCGACCACCCGTCGTGGGCCAGCGCGATCTCGTCCTCGCCGGCGCCGAGCGCCCGAGCGGCCCCGACGTGCGACGCGAGGCACAGGCCGCAGCCCTGCTGCGCCTGGACGGCGATCGAGACGAGCTCGCTGGTCCTGCGGTCGAGCTTCGCGCGCCGCATGGCACGGCTGAGCTGCAGGTATCCACCGAGCACGGCCGGGGAGTGCGCCATCGTCGAGACCATGTCGCCCACGCTGCCGTGGCGGTCCACGAGCTCGGCGAGCAGGTCCTTCGAGGCGCCCACGGCGGTCTCCGGGGTCATACGTGAAAGTCGAGGCACGGTGGTCTCCGTCATGTCGAAGGGGAACAGGGCAGGGGTGGCCGGGATCGACCGAGGGTGCCGGGTGGGCCCGTCAGGCTCCCCTGCCTGACGGGCCCGGCGCCCGGCCCTCGCCGGAGGGGCTAGCCGAGGTCTGGCGTGACGCGGCTGTCGGGGGTGACGCGGCCGTCGGCCGGGACCCGGCTGTTGCGGCGGGCCAGCGCCACCGCGTCCGAGGGGATCACGAGGGTCGGGCGGGTGGCGTGGTGCAGGACGCTGGCCGAGGTGCTGCCGAGCAGGGTCGCCTTGAGGCCGCGCCGACCGCGGGAGCCGAGCACGATCAGGTCGACGTCGAGCTCCTCGGCGGCCTCGACGATGGCTTCGGCGGCCGTGGCCATCGTCGAGGAGACGTGTGGCTCGGCGACCAGACCGAGGTCGCGGGCCAGCTGCGCCCCGTCGGAGGCGATCCGTTCCGACACGTCGAGGGCTGCGGCGTCGAGACCCTGGAGCTCCTGCAGTGCCGGGTGGCCCTCGAGGTGTGCCGCGAAGCCCTCCATGGGCTGGCGGGCGTAGAGCAGGACCGCGGTGGCACCGGGGAAGAGGCCGGCGACGGTCTGCATCGCGCTGTGCGCGTTGGCCGATCCGTCGTAGGCGAGGAGCAGGCGGGGTGTGGACATAGGGGTTCCCTTCGAGGTGGTGGGGGGTGAACCGGTGGGGACCGGTCCGGTGCGGTCAGCGCCCGATCGAGGCGTCCGAGGCGGCGACGGGCACGCGCGGCCTCGACATCGCGACCGCGGTGACGATCGCTCCGACCAGGGCGAGGATCGCCGCCCCGACGAACGCGGCCGAGTACGCCTGGGTGAGCTCGACCCTCGTGGGGTCGGGGCCGGACACGACGTAGACGATCGCCGTGAGGGCCGCGAGCCCGAGAGCGGACCCGATCTGGTAGCTCGTGCTCACGAGCCCCGATGCGACGCCGGTCTCCGCGGCGGGGGCGGCGTTGATGGCCGTGCCGAGCGAGGGGACGAACGCGAGGGACATGCCCAGGGCGGCCAGGAGCGAGGCGGGCAGGACGTCGACGGCGTAGCTGCCGTCCGGGCGGACGAACGAGAGCCACGCGAGCCCGGCGGCGAGCAGGAGCAGGCCGGTCACGATGAGGGACTTCGCACCGAACCTCTCCTGGAGCCGGGGAGCCAGGGCGAGCATGACCAGCACGACGAGCCCGGTCATCGGCAGGAGCGCGGCTCCCGCGGCGAAGGCGCTCGCGCCGAGGACCTGCTGCAGGTACAGGTTCAGGAAGAACCACATCGAGACCCAGGCGGCACCCAGCAGGAGCTGTGCACCGTTCGCGGCTCCGAGCAGCGGAGCGCGGAGCAGGCCGAGGCGGAGCAGGGGGTTGCGGCTGCGCGCCTGGATGACGAAGAAGATCGCGAGCAGGACGATGCCTGCGGCGAGGGCGCCGAGGGTGGGCAGCGTGAGCCAGCCGATCTCCGGGGCGTTGACGACCGCGTAGACGACGGCCGCGAGCCCTGCGGTCACGGTGAGCGCTCCGGCGATGTCGATCGATCCCGAGGCCTTGCGCTCGGTGCGCGGGAGCGTCGACGCGGTGAAGGCGAGCACGAAGAGCGCGATCGGGACGGTCACGTAGAAGACCCAGGGCCAGCTCGCGTACTCGGTGAGGACTCCGCCGAGGAAGACCCCTGCGCTGCCGCCGACCGGCGCGGCCGCGCCGTAGACGGCGAACGCCTTCGGCAGGTCGCGCGTCCCGCCGAAGAGCATCATGAGCAGGGTCAGCGCGGCCGGTGCGATCATCGCGGAACCGGCACCCTGGATCGCACGGCCCGCGATCTCGAGCCCGATGGTTCCGGCCGCTCCCGCCAGGATCGACCCGGCGATCAGGACGAGCCAACCGAGCACGAAGATCTTGCGGGCACCGAAGGCGTCGGCGAGCCGTCCACCCAGCAGGAGCAGTCCGCCGAAGGCGACCACGTAGGCGTTGAACACCCAGGACAACGACTCGGGCGTGAAGCCGAGGTCTCTCTGGATGTCCGGCAGGGCGACGCCGATGATCGACGTGTCCATGATGACGACGAACTGCGCCGTGGCGATCAGCGCCAGGCCGAGCCACCGCTTCGCCGGCGACAGTGGTGGATGGGTAGACATGAAGGTCTCCTTCTGAGGGGTGGCCGGTGCGCCCGGCGTCGGCAAAAGGTATACCCATGGGGGGTATGCGTGTCAATCGTTTGCGAGTCCGCAGGTGTGCGCCCTGCGCCGCGTGACAGAGGTACCCCGTAGGGGTATTTGCCCGGTCGTCGACCGGAGTCCGTCGATGTTCACCCGTCCCTCGCCCTGTCTCGGGCGACGGTGCTTGCGCGATACCCCCACGGGGTATATGTTTCGTGGCAGAGGTACCCGGTAGGGGTATCGAATCCCACGAGAGGAAGGCTCCGCCATGGCCACGAACGAGTACCAGGTGACGGGCATGACGTGCGGGCACTGCGAGCTGTCGATCCGCGAGGAGGTCGGACAGGTCGCCGGGGTCGAGAACATCCAGGTCAGCGCGCAGACGGGACGGCTCGTCGTGACGGGACCCGTCGACGACGCGCAGGTCCTGGCCGCGGTCGAGGAGGCCGGCTACTCGGCGGTGCGTTCGGCATGAGGACAGGCGCACGACTGACCCTCTACGGCCTCGGGCTCGTGGTGGCCTTCGGGGGCGCGTACGGCGTCGCCGGGGCCGTCGTCCCCGAGAGCACCGTCGCCGGCTGGACCGAAGGGAGCACGATGAACGGGCACGGAGAAGAGCACGGTGCGGCGGGAGCCGGGTCGGCGGAGGCCACGGACGGCGGGCTCGGGGGCCTCGCGCTCGGCGTCGACGGGTTCGCGCTGTCGTCCGTCGAGGCGCCCGCGGTGGTCGGTGAGCCCGGGGAGCTGAGCTTCCAGGTCCACGACGCCGCGGGCGCCCCGGTGACGAAGTACACGACCACGCACGAGAAGGACCTGCACCTGATCGTGGTGCGCTCGGACGGCGGCCAGTTCCGTCACGTCCACCCCGTGCTGGACGAGGGCTCGGGCACCTGGTCGATCCCCTGGGAGTGGGCGGCGGCGGGCAGCTACCGCGTCTTCGCGGACTTCACCCCGACCGGCGCGGACGAGTCCGCGCGCACGTTGACCCGCACGGTCCAGGTGGCAGGGGACCTCGTGCCCGTCGAGCAGCGGCCGACCCGGACCGCTCAGGTGGACGGCTACACCGTGACCGTCGACGGCGAGCTGGTGGCGGGCACCTCGAGCGGCCTCACGTTCACGGTCACCCGGGACGGCGAGCCCGTCACGGTCCTGGAGCCGTACCTGGGAGCGTTCGGCCACCTCGTCGCGCTGCGCGACGGCGACCTCGCCTACCTGCACGTCCACGCCGAGGGAGGGGACCCGGAGGCCGGGCAGACGGCCGGGCCGACGATCGCCTTCGCCGCCGAGGCCCCGACCGTGGGCCGCTACCTGCTGTACCTGGACTTCCAGGTCGACGGCCAGGTCCACACCGCCGAGCTCGTGCTCGACGCCGCCCCCGGCGCCGACTCCTCGGAGCCCACGGACCCCGACGACGGATCGCACCCGGAGGGGCACTGACCGAGAGGTCGGGCCCTTTCCCACCAGCCGAGAGAAGGAACTGCACATGAGCACATCAGCGCCTCCGGGCGTGATCACAGGCGTCGAGCTCGAGATCGGCGGCATGACCTGCGCCTCCTGCGCGATGCGGATCGAGAAGAAGCTGAACAAGCTCGACGGCGTGGTCGCGACCGTGAACTACGCGACCGAGAAGGCCAAGGTGACGGTCCCGGACGGGTTCGACCCGGCGCTGCTGATCGCGGAGGTCGAGAAGACCGGGTACACCGCCGCGCTGCCCGTGCCCAAGGGTGCGAAGAAGGACGGCGCGTCCGCGGGCGCGGGCGACGGCGAGGACCCCGAGCTGACCTCGCTGCGCAACCGGCTCGTCGGGGCGATCGTCCTGACCGTGCCGGTCATCGCGATGGCCATGGTCCCCGCGTGGCAGTTCACCTACTGGCAGTGGGCCTCGCTCGCGCTGGCCGCCCCCGTCATCGTGTGGGCGGCGTGGCCGTTCCACAAGGCCGCGTGGGCGAACCTCAAGCACGGCACCGCGACGATGGACACGCTCATCTCCATGGGCACGTCCGCCGCGTTCCTGTGGTCGCTGTACGCGCTGTTCCTCGGCACGGCGGGCGCCCCGGGCATGACGCACCCGTTCGAGCTCGCGCTCGCGCCCTCCGACGGCGCGGCGAACATCTACCTCGAGGTGGGTGCCGGCGTCACGATGTTCATCCTCGCCGGCCGGTACTTCGAGAAGCGCTCCAAGAAGCAGGCCGGTGCGGCGCTGCGCGCGCTGCTCGAGCTCGGGGCCAAGGAGGTCTCGGTCCTGCGCGGAGACGTCGAGACCAAGATCCCCGTCGAGGACCTGCAGGTCGGTGACGAGTTCGTCGTCCGTCCCGGCGAGAAGATCGCCACGGACGGCGTCGTCGTCGCCGGGACGTCCGCCGTTGACGAGTCGATGCTCACGGGAGAGTCCGTGCCGGTCGAGGTCTCCGCGGGAGACACCGTCACCGGCGCCACGACGAACGCGGGCGGGCGCCTCGTGATCCGCGCGACCCGCATCGGGTCGGACACGCAGCTCGCGCAGATGGCCAGGCTCGTCGAGGACGCCCAGACCGGCAAGGCCGAGGTGCAGCGCCTCGCCGACAGGATCTCGGGCGTGTTCGTGCCGATCGTGATCGTGATCGCGGCCGCCGCCCTCGGGGGCTGGCTGGGCGCGGGGTTCCCCGTGAGCGCTGCCTTCACCGCAGCGGTCGCTGTCCTCGTGATCGCCTGCCCCTGCGCGCTGGGGCTCGCGACGCCGACCGCGCTCCTGGTCGGCACCGGCCGCGGCGCGCAGATGGGCGTGCTCATCAAGGGCCCCGAGGTGCTCGAGTCGACCCGCAGGATCGACACCGTCGTGCTCGACAAGACGGGCACGGTCACGACCGGCAAGATGACGCTCGTCGACGTGGTCGTCGAGCCCGGCACCGATCGCGCCGAGCTGCTCCGCCTGGCCGGCGCGCTCGAGGACGCCTCCGAGCACCCGATCGCGCAGGCGATCGCCAAGGGGGCGACGCAGGAGGTCGGCGCGCTGCTCACGGCCGAGGACTTCGCGAACATCGAGGGCAAGGGCGTGCAGGGCGTCGTCGACGGCCACGCCGTCCTGGTAGGCCGCGAGTCGCTCCTCGCCGAGTGGTCCCAGGAGCTGAGCCCCCCGCTGGCGGCCACCAAGGCGCGAGCCGAGGCCGAGGGAAAGACGGTCGTCGCCGTGGGGTGGGACGGTCGGGCGCGAGGCATCCTCGTCGTGGCCGACACGGTCAAGCCCACGAGCGCGGAGGCGATCGCGCAGCTCAAGGCGATCGGGCTGACCCCCGTGCTCCTCACGGGGGACAACGCGGCGGTCGCCCGGCAGATCGCCGCCGAGGTGGGTATCGACGAGGTCATCGCCGAGGTCCTCCCGAAGGACAAGGTCGACGTCGTCACCCGTCTCCAGCGTGAGGGCAAGGTCGTCGCGATGATCGGCGACGGCGTCAACGACGCCCCCGCTCTCGCCCAGGCGGACCTCGGGCTCGCCATGGGCACGGGTGCGGACGTCGCGATCGAGGCGTCCGACATCACCCTGGTACGCGGCGACCTGCGCAGCGCGGTCGACGCCATCCGTCTCTCCCGCAAGACGCTCGGAACGATCAAGACCAACCTGTTCTGGGCCTTCGCCTACAACGTCGCGGCCATCCCCGTCGCGGCACTGGGAATGCTCAACCCCATGCTCGCAGGGGCTGCGATGGCGCTGTCGAGCGTCTTCGTCGTGGGCAACAGCCTGCGCCTGCGCGGGTTCCGGAGCGTCGCCAGGTCATGACGTCCCCGAGCCCGAACCACCCACCCGCATCACGAAGGGAACCACTCACGATGGCGAACGAACCTCAGGCGACCAGCTGTTGCAGCACCGGTGCGTCCAGCCCCGCTGCAGCGGGCGACGGCACCGAGAACCTGCTCGGCGCTGCGAGCGACGACATGACCACCTGCCCGGTCATGGTCGGCAGCCCCGTCAGCAAGAAGGCGGCCGAGGCGACCGGCCTGTACCGGGACCACGAGGGCCGGCGGTACTGGTTCTGCTGCGCCGGATGCGGGCCGGCCTTCGACTCGGACCCCGCGAGGTACGCCGCCAACATGGCGTAGCGACGTGGACGCGGGGTCCGCGGGACGTCACCACGCACCGCGGGCCCCGCTCGTCTCCCGCCGGTCCCCGGACCGTCGCGGCTCGCAGAACCTTGCCCGCCCGCCCGCACGCACGCCCGCCCGCACCCGCGCGACACCCCACCCGCACCTGGAGAACTCACCCCATGACCGCACGCCACGTCGTGATCCTCGGACCGGGATCAGCAGGCACGGCCGCCGCCCGGACCCTCGCCGCTCAGGGCGACGTCCGGACGACCGTCGTCGGACGCACCGACGAGATCCCGTACTCGCGGATGCTCGTCAAGAACGTCGCCTACGGTCAGGCCGCCCCCGAGACGGTCCGTCTGCCCCGACCGGACGGTGAGCTCGTCGCCGACACCGTCGAGCGGGTCGACCCCGCGACGCGGGAGGTCCACCTGGCCTCGGGGGCCACGATCGCCTACGACGCGCTCCTCGTCGCGACCGGTGGCCGGCCGCGGGGCATCGACCCCGACGTCGCGGGGGCGGAGCAGGCCGCGCGGGCGGGCCGCCTGCTCACCCTGCACTCGCTCGACGACGCCGTGAGGTTCCGGGAGGCGATCGCGGCGCGCGGGGAGGCGGCACGGGTCGCGATCTACGGGGGCGGGCTGATCGCGTCGGAGACCGCCTCGACTTTGCAGGCGCAGGGGCACCGGGTCAGCCTCGTCGCCCGCAGTCGCGTCCCCGGCGTGGCGGGCTTCGGCCGCCCGGTCGCCGAGCGTGTCGCCGCCGACCACGAGTCCCGGGTGGCCACGTTCTTCGGCCGCACCGTCCACCGCGTCCTCGCGACGCCGGAGGCGACGGTCGTGACTCTCGACGACGGGAGCGATCTCGAGGTCGATCTCGTCGTCGTCGCGCTCGGCACCACCCCCTCCGCGCCCCTTCCCTGGCGCGACGGGGTCGTCGTCGACGACAGGCTCCGCGCCACTGGTCACGGGGTCGTGTACGCGGCGGGAGGGGTCGCCGTGCATCACGACGACCACCTCGGGACGTGGCGCATCGACCACTGGGAGGACAGTGCCGCGCAGGGGGTGCACGCCGCGCGGACGGTGCTGCACGACCTCGGCCGTGGCGAGGACCCGGGCCCGTACCGACCTCGCAGCACGTACATGGCCGTGGTCCACGGACGGATGATCTCCGGGGTCGGGTACACGGGGCATCCCGGCACGCGGGTCGTGCAGAGCGACGGGCTCGTGGTCCTGCACGAGCAGGAGGGCGCGGTCGTCGGTGTCAGCGGCATCGAGGCGGTGGGTGAGATCTACGGGTGGGGCAGCCGCCTCCACGAGGATCTCCTCGCACCATCGGAACGGGCCCCGAGGGGTACGACGAAGGGCCCGCCTCCTCGTGACGAGGAGGCGGGCCCTTCGGTGGTCACCGCGGCCGGACGGGGCGCGACCGACGAGCGGTGACGGCCTGGGTGAGCTGCGCGGTCAGGCGGTGCGACCGTTGCGGCCGCGGATCGCGCCGTAGATGCCCAGCACGATGACGGAGCCGACGATCGCGAGCAGCCACGTCTGGATCGAGAAGAACTCCTCGAGCGGAGCCGAGAACAGGACGCTCCCGAGCCAGCCGCCGAGCAGTGCGCCGAGGATCCCGAGGAGGATCGTCATCAGGATCGACCCGGTCTGCTTGCCCGGGAGGATGGCGCGAGCGATGAGTCCGGCGAGCAGTCCCAGAACGATGAATGCGAGGAAACCCATGTCATTCTCCTTTTGTCCCGTATGTGCCTTATTGGCCGGTGAGTCCCTACCTTGACACCGGCTCGGGCGGCTCGCACGCCGAAAGGCGCCGAACGTCGGACACGTCACTTTTCGCGGGTTTCCGCTTGCGAGGGCCCGGGACAGGTGGCATCGCGCGGCCACGCGCCCGGCCGTACCGTGGAGGGATGGCTGAGGACCGAGGCATCCGGCAGTACATCGGCGACCTGGTGGCGGAGGAGCGCAGGCTGCGCGACGAGCTCGCCGACGGGGAGATCACGGCGTCGGAGGAGCACACGCGTCTGCGCGCGATCGAGACCGAGCTCGACCAGTGCTGGGACCTGCTGCGCCAGCGCGACGCCGCCCGGGAGTTCGGCAGCGACCCGGATGCCGCGGCGATCCGGGATGCCGGTACGGTGGAGCACTACCTGGACTGACGGCCTGACGCCTCGCGTGCGTGCCGTCGTCGGGAATGCCCCTCCCGCGGCACGCGGGAACCACGCGTGACCCCACGACCAGTACGGAGCGAAGAGCATGAGCAGCCAGACGACGCAGAGCAACGAAGCCACCGAGCGAGCCGGGGCCGTCGCCCGCTTCCTCGTGGCGATGGTCCTGTTCGTGGGCGGGATGGTCGCCTTCGGGTGGGCCTTCACGGTCGAGTCGAACCACGCGCTGATCTTCTCCGCCGGTCTCCTCATGGTCACGCTCGGCTGCTTCGTCCCGATGGCGGGCCGCGACCGCTGACACGGACCGGCCGCACGGCCGCCGCGCGACGAGAGGGGCCCCGCACCGATGGTGCGGGGCCCCTCTCGTCGTCGACTGCCCGAGCGTGCCGTCCTCGGACGATGCGGACGCAGTCAGGCGATGCGGGGGAGCTGTGCGAGCGCCGCGACGACCTCGATCGCGTCGGCCTTCCCCAGCAGGACCTTCTGTGCCATGAAGGCCTTCGTGGCCGTGCTCTCCTCTGGGAGGCTCGACCCCGCGAAGGCCTCCATGAGGGCGCGGGCGTCGGCCTCGGGCAGGCGGAAGCTCACGACCTGCGTGAGGTTGCGCAGGATCGCGGTGCGCTCGGTCTCCGAGAACCCGAAACGCAGAGTGAGGGAGCCCTGCTCGATCCGCGTGTACGCGTACGCGACGTCCGCGAACGGACGCGCCGGGCCGTCCCCGATGCGCAGCGTGCGGGCCGCGAGGTCGACCGCGACGGGCTTCGCCTCGCGCACCCAGTAGACGAGGAACGGGAGGATGATCGCGAGCACCGCGACGAGTGCGATGACCAGGTACAGCCCGAAGCTCTCCTCGTCGCCGAAGCGTACGAGGGCGATGACCGTGAGCAGCACCGCGGCCAGGAAGGGCGAGACGATGGCCGTCAGCCGCATCTTCTTGCGACCTTCCACCCAGAGCGGCAGGTCGGTCGTGGTCGGTGCGGTGGCGTGCATGGTTCCCCCATCGGGACAGGTTCCTCGCCCCACGGTGGAGCGACGGTGTGCGCGCCGATGCTACTGGTAGCGGGCGCCCGCAAGGAACGGGGAGAACTGCCCGAGGGGCGGCGGGCCTGGGCCCACCGCCCCCCGGGGTGTCGCGTGGATCAGCCGAGCTGCGCGCGCACCGCGTTCGTCGCCGAGACGAGGTTCTCGAGCGAGGCCACGGTCTCCTCGTAGCGACGCGTCTTGAGGCCGCAGTCGGGGTTGACCCACACGAGGCGCGAGTCGATCGACTTCACGGCGAGCTCGAGGAGCTCGGTGACCTCCTCGGTCGAGGGGACGCGCGGGGAGTGGATGTCGTACACGCCCGGGCCGATGCCGCGCGCGTAGCCGGCCTCGGCCAGCTCGGGCACGATCTCCATGCGCGAGCGTGCGGCCTCGACCGAGGTCACGTCGGCGTCAAGGCCGTCGATCGCGCCGATGACCTCGCCGAACTCCGAGTAGCACAGGTGCGTGTGGATCTGCGTCTCGGCGTCGACGCCCGCGGTCGCGAGGCGGAACGAGCTCACCGACCAGTCGAGGTACGCGGCCTGGTCGTCCTTGCGCAGCGGCAGGAGCTCGCGCAGCGCGGGCTCGTCGACCTGGATGATGCCGATCCCGGCCGCCTCGAGGTCCGCGATCTCGTCGCGCAGCGCCAGGCCCACCTGGTTGGCCGTGTCGCCCAGCGGCTGGTCGTCGCGCACGAACGACCACGCGAGGATCGTGACCGGACCGGTCAGCATGCCCTTGACCGGCTTCTCGGTGAGGGACGCCGTGAACGTCGACCAGTCGACCGTGATCGGGGCCGGACGCGTGACGTCGCCCCACAGAATCGGCGGGCGCACGCAGCGCGAGCCGTAGGACTGGACCCAGCCGTTGGCCGTGACCGCGAACCCGTCGAGGTTCTCCGCGAAGTACTGGACCATGTCGTTGCGCTCGGGCTCGCCGTGCACCAGGACGTCCAGGCCGATCTGCTCCTGGAGCTCGACGACGCGGCGGATCTCGTCCTGCATCGCGGCCGTGTAGTCCGCGTCGGGCAGCTCGCCCTTGGCGTTGAGAGCGCGCGCCCGGCGGATCTCCGGGGTCTGCGGGAACGAGCCGATGGTCGTGGTCGGCAGCAGCGGGAGGTTCAGCTTGGCCTGCTGGGCTGCCGCGCGCTCGGCATAGTCGCCGCGCGAGAAGTCGCCCTCGGTGAGGGCCGCCGCGCGCTCACGCACCGCAGGCACGACGACGCCGCTCGCCACCGCGCGCGAGGCCACCGCGGCGCGGGACGCCTCGAGCTGGTCGGCGACCGCGTCGCGCCCGTCGGTCAGTGCCCGGGCGAGGACCGCGACCTCGCCGACCTTCTGGTCGGCGAACGCGAGCCAGTCGCGCAGACGGGCGTCGATCGAGCCGTTCGTCCAGTCCTCGTCCTCGACGTCGTGCGGGACGTGCAGGAGCGAGGTCGAGGTGCCGACGACGACGGAGCCCGCACCCAGGTCGGACAACCCCTCGACCAGGTCGAGCTTCGCTGCGAGGTCGGCACGCCAGACGTTGTGGCCGTCGATCACGCCCGCGACGACGGTCTTGCCCGCGAGACCCGCGACGGGGCCCGCGGGGACGGCGCCCTTGACGAGGTCGAGCGAGATCGCCTCGACGTCGGTCGCGGCGAGGAGAGCCAGGCCGTCGTGCTCTCCCTGCAGCCCGCCGAACGGTGCGCCGACGAGGATCGCGGGGCGCTCGGTGCCCACCGCGAGCTCGGTCGCGAGCACGCGGTACGCCTCGGTGACCGCGGCGTGGACCTCGGCGGCCGGGACGTCGATCGAGTCGGAGACGAGCGCGGGCTCGTCGAGCTGCACCCACGGTGCTCCGGCCGCGGCCAGGGCGCGCAGCAGCTCGACGTACACGGGCAGGACGTCCGCGAGGCGCGAGAGCGGGCTGAAGCCGGGCGCGCTGTCGTCGGCGGCCTTGGACAGCGCGAGGAACGTGACGGGCCCGACGACGACGGGCCGGGTCACGACGCCCGCGTCCCTGGCCTCGACGAACTGGCGCACGACGCGGTCGTCCGCGAAGCGGAACGGCGTGGTCTCGCTGATCTCGGGGACCAGGTAGTGGTAGTTCGTGTCGAACCACTTTGTCATCTCGAGCGGGGCGTCCTCACCGGCGCCGCGCGCGACCGTGAAGTAGCCCGCGAGGTCCAGCGCGCCGTCGGCGTCGGTGAGCGACGCGAAACGGGACGGGACCGCCCCGAGGAGAGCGACGACGTCGAGCACCTGGTCGTAGTAGGAGAACGAGCCGGGCACGGCGCCCGACGAGGCGTCGAGACCGAGGTCGACGAGACGCCGGGCCGCCGCGACGCGCAGCGCCGAGGCCGTGGCCTCGAGCTCGTCCGCGGTGGTCTTGCCGGCCCAGAAGGACTCGACGGCCTTCTTGAGCTCGCGGCGCGGGCCGATGCGGGGGTAGCCGAGGACGGAACCGGACGGGAACGTGGGTGCACTCATGGTGATTACCTCTGAACTGGTCAGACCGAGGAGCTGCCCAGGGCAGGCTCGGCGGAGGGAAGGGGAGTGCCGGAGACCCACGGCCCGCTGGCCAGGTCGGGGGTGCGGGACGAGACGCTGCTCGCGTCCCCCGCTGCCCCACCGCCGAGGTTGACTCCCTCGAGCAGGTCTAGAGCGGCTTGGTGCTTGTTGAACGTGTAGATGTGGAGGCCGGGCGCGCCGGCCGCGAGGACCTGGCGCGCGAGCTCGACCGAGTGACGGATGCCCAGGGCGTGGCGCGCGGCGGGGTCCTGCTCGGCCTCGAGGGCCTCGACGACGCGCTGCGGTGCCGGGACGCCCGTGAGCTCCTCGACGCGTGCGAGCCGGGCCGGGTCCGTCATGGGCAGCAGGCCCGCGAGGATCGGGATGGTGACGCCGGCGGCGCGCGCCTCGGCGACGAAGTCGACGTACGACGAGGCCTCGTAAAAGAGCTGCGTGATCGCGAAGTCGGCGCCCGCCTGCTGCTTCTGCCACAGCCGGCGGACCTCCTGGGTGCGGCTCGTGCCCGCGGCGAGGTTCCCGTCGGGGAACGTCGCGACCGCGATCGTCAACGGCCGGGCGGCCCCGCGCAGCGCGACGCTCGGGCTCGCGGCGCAGCGTGCGGCCTCGACCTCGCGCAGCAGGGCCACGAGCTCGGTGCTCGACCGCACGCCGTCCTCGGCGGGCCGCCAGTCCGGCTGGTCGCGCGGCGGGTCGCCCCGCAGTGCGAGGAAGCTGCGCACGCCCGCCTCGAGGAAGTCCGTGATGACGTCCTCGACGTCCTCGCGCGAGGCGCCCACGCACGTCAGGTGCGCGATGGGCAGCACGGGCGTGCCGTGCAGGAGCTGGCTGATGACGCGGCGCGAGGTCTCACGGTCCGTGCCGGCCGCGCCGTACGTGACCGACACGAAGTCGGGGGACGTCGCGACCAGACGGCGGGCCGTCTCCCAGAACCTGGGTGCGGCGTCGGGTCGGCGCGGGGGCATGAGCTCGAACGACACCGTGGGTCGCGGTGCCTCGTGACCGAAGTGCCCCAGGTCGACGATGCTCATCGCGCGACCGCCACGAGGGGCGTGCTGGTGACGGCCACGGCGGCCGTGCGGATGGCGCGCGGGACCCCGGTGCGGTGCGGGGGTGCGCAGGAAGATGCCTCGGTCATGAATCGCTCCATCGAACCTGGCTGTAGCACCCGTACCCGCGGGAGGCTTCCGTTGGGGGGTTGCTGCGGTGTCAACGAGCCAGGACTCTCGACCGCTCTGGATGGTGTTGACGATCGTAGGGGGAATCCATGATCTGAGCCAATATCCGCTCGAAGCGTGAGACGGAGGGGTCCGGAGGTGTCTCGCGTCCCGTTCCACCGGCCGTCCACGCGGTCGCAGAGTCGCTTCGTCGGTCCCTGCTGGCGCCCTTCCAACGTACGCCTGTCGGTCGACAGTCGTCGGGTCCTGGCCGACCTCGCCCGTGCGGCGCGGCTTGCCTCGTCTCTCCGTCGGTCGGGCGGGCGCTGCTCCACGACGCGACAAGGGCCCCACCCGTCGTCATGACGGATGGGGCCCTGCTCGCCGCCTCCATGGCGTCGTCGTCCGTGCTGTCGGCCCGGGCGGCCTCCTCAGCCGCCGACCCGACCCGCGGGCTACCGCGCGAAGACCGGCGCCAGCCCCTCCCACGCGGAGGCGCGCACGTACACCGGGATGACGTCGCGCGGGACGGCGCGCGTCACGAGCACCCCGGCCCCGCTGGGCTCGCCCGTGGCGGGCTGCCCCGTCCAGGCGTCGACCCACTCGCCCGCCGGGAGGTACGTGGTCCAGGTGGTCGCGCCCTCCTCGGTCACGGGGTGGACCAGCAGGTCCTCGCCGAGCTGGTACTCGTCGGCGTGCTCCCAGACCTTCTCGTCGTGCGCGTGGTCGACGAACAGCCCACGCATGAGGGGAGCGCCCGTGACGATCGAGTGCCGCGCCTGCTCGGCGAGGTAGGGCACGAGGCGCTCGCGGACCTTCGCGAAGCCCCGGAACACGTCCACGACCTCGGGGTCGTCGTTGGTCTCGGCGACGTACCACGGCGTGCGGTCCCGCAGGGGGCGCTGGTGGTGGTTGAACTCCGAGTGGTACTGCATGACGGGGCTGAACGTCGCGGCCGCGACCCCGCGCAGGTAGAGCTCGGAGCCGGGCACGGGGCCCGAGAACCCGGCGAGGTCCCAGCCCCAGTAGACGATGCCGCAGGCCGAGGCCGTGATGCCCGCGTTCATGGACCAGCGGAACGCCTCCCAGGTCGAGTTCTCGTCGCCCGCCCAGTGCAGGCCGTGGGCCTGCGAACCGGTGAACCCGGCGCGGGAGAACGTCACGGGAGCCTTGCCGTTCCTGCGCAGCAGGTCACCGAACGCGCGGGCGTAGTGCACGGGGTACAGGTTGTTGCCCTCGTCGCCCCGGCGCCCGTCGGCGTACCGGAGCTCGTCGCCCCAGGCGTGCTCGCCGCCGTCGGTCTTGAAGCCGTCGACGTCGAGCTCGCCCACGAGGTACTGGCGGCGCGCGGTCCACCACTCGCGGCCTTCGGGGGTCGACAGGTCGGCCATGAGGGACTGCGGGAACCACCAACCGCGGTTGTGGTAGGCGCTGCCGTCCTCCTCGCGGACCGCGTGCCCGGCCGCGACCATGGCGCGTCCGTCGGCGAGCACCTGGGCCTCGTGCGGGACGTCGGGGCCGAGGTCGTGCTCGGTCTTGAGCAGGGGGATCTGCCACAGGACGACCTTGATGCCCCGGGAGTGGAGCTCGTCGATCATGCCCTTCGGGTCCGGCCAGGCGCCGTCGGCCGGGTACGTGAAGTCGGCGGCTGCGTGCGGGGCGCCGTCGGGGTTGATCGCGTACCGGGCGTCGCGGAAGATCGTGATGCCCTCCTCGTCGCTCCACGCCTCGATCACGACGACGCTCACGGGGACGTCGAGGTCGCGGTGCGCGTCCATCTGGTCCATGACGAGCTGCTGGGTGTTCCACTCGTTGCCCGACGCCCACAGGCCCAGGACCCACGACGGGAGCTCCTCGGCCCGGCCGACCTCGTCGCCGAACGCCTTGAGGACCGCCGTGGGGCTGCCCTCGTAGACGCCGACGTCGAGTGCGGCGTCGTCGCCCAGCGCGGCCTCGACGACGAGCAGGTCGGGCGAGGAGGCGGCGACGTCGTACCAGGTGCGACGCGACGTGCGGACGTGGAAGCCCCAGCCGGAGCCGCCGACGACGTGCGCGAACGGCATCGGCATGTACGTGCGTCCCGTCGCACCCTGCGACTTGTACTGCTCGAACACGACGGCGTCGAGGCTCCTGCCGCGCTGGTCGACGGCGTCGAACCGCTCGCCGAACCCGACCACGTGCTCGGACGCGTCGAGGCGGAACGCGAACCGCACGCGACGTGCGCCGTCCTCGTCGGTCCACCACTCGACCGAGCCGGGGGCGACGAGCGGGTGCAGGTCGGCGGGCACGCCGCCCACGGTCACCCCGCGCGCCCCGGCCGGGGCGGTCGAGGTCCACGTGCCCGCGCTGACCTCGAACCACTCGGTGGCCGCGTCGGCCGTCGAGAAGCGGTAGCGGTAGCGGCGGCCCGCCTCGAGCACCGGGCTCGTGGCGTGCCAGGCGCCGTCGGCCGTGAGCTGGCCCGCCTGGGCCGCGGCGAGGTGACCGTCGCCGCCCGCGAGAGCGGCCGCGTCCGCGGGGGATACGGACCCGGGCGCGGCAGCGAACGTCGTGACCTGCGAGCCGTCGTCCCACTCGCACGTGACGGCGACGTCGGTCGGGGCGTCCTCGACGACGACGCCGAGGCTCACGGAGGTCCCGACCCCGGGGTGCACGGGCAGGCGCTGGTCGGCCGACGCGGCGTAGGGGTGGCCGATGCCGGCGGGACGGTGGATCAGGGTGGTCATGAGTGCTGCTCCGTGTTCGGGTCGGTCGTCAGGATGCCGAGCTCGTCGGCCAGGATCAGGTACATGCCGTGGGACCACAGCAGGGGCAGGGCCACGGGACCCCAGCGCTCGATCCACTCGTCGCGGGAGCCGGGGTGCATCAGGTGGTCGGGGACCTGCTCGGGCATCAGACCGTCGGGTCCGGCCTCCGAGGCGATCCACCGCAGGTGGCGCCACGCCTCGTCGGTCCGGCCCGCGCGGGCGTGGTTCCAGCCCAGGAGCGCGGACAGCAGCAGCCACTGGCCACCGCCGTAGAACACGTCCGCGCGGAAGCGGTGCACGCCGCCGTCGACGTCGAGGTCGCGTGCGACGGCGTCGAGCGTGGCCTCGGCGACCGGGGAGCCGGGCTCCACGAGGCCGAACGGGACCACGCACGCGGCGAGCGACGCGTCGACCGCGTCCGAGCCGAACCACTTCGCGAGGTGCGGCGCGTCGGGGTCGCTCGCGCGGCCCGACGTCATGCCGTCGGCCTGGACGAGCGCGCTGATCGCGTCGGCGACGTCGCGCGCCCGGGTCGAGCGGGCGTCGTCGAGCAGCGGGGAGCCGTCGGCGCACCGGGCGCCCGCGACGGCCAGGAGGCCCGCGCGGACCGGGGCCAGCGTCGACGGGTGACGCTCCTCGACGTGCTCCTCCCACCAGTCGTAGCAGGGGAGCTCCCACGTCGCGAGCAGGTAGTCGACCGCGACGGCCACGGCCTCGCGGTAGGGGTCGAGCGGGCGGTCGTGACGTTCCGCGTGGGTCACGAGCTGCCACAGCCACATGCCGTAGCCGTCGGTCTGGAAGTCCCACCAGGGGTCCTGGCCGTCTGCGCCGTCGAGCCGGAAGCGCGTGGGGAGCAGGTCGGTCAGGGGGAGCTGCTCGCCGCGGTCGGCGCGCGCGAGCAGGTCGGCGACGTGCGCGCCGCGCGAGGTCAGGACGCCGACGGCCCACCGGTGGAACCTGTCGACGGACTCGACGGCGCCGTAGCGGGACATCCCCTCGGCGACGAACGACCCGTCGCGGAACCAGGCGTAGCCCTGGTAGGCGCTGAACGTGGGCGAGGCCGGGTAGGCGCCGGCGGTGTCCTGGTGCTGTGCGATCACCTCCGCGGAGATACGCGCCAGGTCACGCAGGCGGTCGAGGTCTTCTGTCGTCGTGGGGAGGGCGAGGCTCATGGAATTCGTCCTGGTGCTAGGGATGGACGTCCGGCGTGGGCGGGTCGTGGTGCGTGGTCGCGTGGTCCGGGACCCCGCACCACGACCTGCCGGACGGGTGCTGTGCGAGCGGGCTCAGCCGAGGAGCTGGTCGACGCGTGCGGCGGCGTCGGTGAGGGCCTGCTCGACGGTCTTGCGGCCTGCGGCCGCGTTGGACAGCTCCTCGTTGATCGCGTCCTGCATCTCCTGCTGCGCGGCGAGCACGGGCGGGAGGGCGACGGTGTCGAGCGCGTCGATCACGGCCTGGCGGTTCGCGGGCGGCGTCTGCTCGAGGTACGGGGACAGGGCGTCCTCGTCGGCGATCGGCGGGAGCTCCCACGAGCTCGCGAGCCGGGTGTCGACCGCGGTGGGCGAGACCGTGAGGAACTCGGCGAAGTCCTGGGCGGCCTCCTTCTCCTTCGAGGCGGCCGTCACGGCCACCCCGTTGGTGAACAGGGCCGAGGCCTTCGAGGCGTCACCGGGCTCGACGACGATGTCCCAGTCGAGACCCTCGACCTGGGACAGGGCGTCGAACATCCAGATGCCCGAGTGCCACATGCCGAGCTTGCCGGCCGAGAAGAGGTCCTTGTCGAAGTCGGGGGTGCTCGACCCGTCGGCCTCGGTGGGCATGACCGTCCCGGGCTTCGTGACGAGCCAGGTCGCGGCCTTGACGCCCTCGGGGCTGTCGAACGCCGTCGCCGAGCCGTCCTCGGTGAAGAACTGGCCCCCGGCCTGGTCGAGCACCTTGTAGAACTCGTGGAACGTCACGGGCTGGAAGTCGCCGTACACGCCGGCGGCGGTGTCGGTGAGTGCCGTGGCCGCGGCCTGCTCGTCCGCCCACGTCCAGTCGGCCGTGGGGTGCTCGAGCCCGGCGGCGTCGAAGAGCGCCTTGTTGTAGTACAGGACGACGTTGGAGTACGACGACGGGAGCCCGTACTGGGTGCCGTCGTGCGTGAAGGACTCCAGGAGCGTGTCCTTGTAGGGAGCGGCGTCCACGTCCTCGAGCGGCGCCAGGGCGCCCGACTCGGCGTAGGACACGAAGTTCTCGTAGTTGAGGTCCACGACGTCGGCGACGGTCTTCCCGGCGAACGCGGTCTGCAGCTTGGTGAAGTAGTCCGCGTAGGGGATGGTCTCGACCTGGACGTCGACGTCCGGGTTCTCCTTCTCGTAGGCCGCGACGATGGTGTCGAGGTCCTTCTCGTGCCCGTCGTTCGAGGTGAAGTTCATGTAGCGGACGACCGTCTTGCCGTCCGCGCCCGTGGTCGTGGTCGCCGAACCCTGGGCACAGCCCGCGAGCACGGTGACGCCGACGAGCGCGAGCGGGACGAGCGCAGCGGTGCGCCCGTTGAAGCGTGAGGTCATGAGACCTCTCCTTTCGATGGGGGTGCGTACTCCTACTTGAGGCCGGTGTGGGACATGCCGGCGATGATGTGGCGCTGCGCGAACATGTAGACGATCGCGATCGGCAGGATCGAGACGACCGAGCCCGCCATGACGACGTCCCACTGGGTCGTGAACTGGCCCTGGAGCGTCGAGAGGCCCAGGGGGAGCGTCATGAGCTCGGGGGAGCGGATGACGACGAGGGGCCACAGGAAGCTGTTCCAGGAGCCCATGAAGGCGAAGACCGCGAGCGTCGCGAGCGCAGGCTTGACGAGCGGCAGGACGATGAGACCGAAGATCCGCAGGTGGCCTGCGCCGTCGAGCGTCGCGGCCTCGTCGAGCTCGCGGGGCACGCCGTCGACGGCCTGGCGCAGGAGGAAGATGCCGAAGGCCGACGCGATCGACGGGGCGAGGAGCGCGAAGTACGTGTCGTTGAGGTTGAGCCGCGTCATCTGGATGAACAGCGGCACGACGAGGACCTGGAGCGGGATCATGAGCGTCGCCAGGTAGGCCGCGAACACGACGTTCTTGCCCTTGAACCGCAGGCGGCTGAAGCCGTAGGCCGCCATGGACCCCGTGATCATCTGCAGCAGGGTCGCGACGACCGCGACCCCGAACGAGTTCGCGATGATCCGCCAGACCGGCATGGACTCCATGAGGGTGCGGTAGGCGTCGAGCGTCGGGTCCTCGACGATCAGCGACGGGCCGCCCGAGAGCGAGCCGCTCGGTGTGATCGACGTGATGACCGTCCACAGGAACGGGAAGAGCATGATGACGGCGCCGACGACGACGGACGCGTACAGGGCGATGCGTCCGAGGATCTGGCCTGCCGAGCGCCGGGGGCGTCGCAGCGAGGCGGGGGCCGTGGTCGGTGTGACGGGGGCGGTGGGGGCGAGGGTCTCAGGCATGGTTCACCCACTTGCGCTGACCGCGCATCTGGAGCGCGGTGACGATGAGGATCAGGACGAAGAGGATCCAGGACAGTGCGGACGCGTCCCCGGCCCGGCCGTAGCGGAACGTGAGGTCGTAGATCTGGCCGACCACGACCTGGCTCGCGCCGGACGGTCCGCCACCGGTCATCACGTACACCTGGTCGAAGACCTGGAACCCGTTGATGAGCGAGATGACGAGCACGAAGAACGTCGAGGGGGACAGCAGCGGGAACGTGATGTGCCAGAAGCGCTTCCACGCGCCGGCGCCGTCGACCCGGGCGGCCTCCAGCACGTCACCGGGGATCGCCTGGAGCCCGGCGAGCAGGATGACCATGACGAAGCCGAGGTCCTTCCACGCCGAGGCGAGGATCACCGAGGGCATGGCCCACTGCGGGTCCGTCCACCACCCCGGGGCCGTCAGGTCGCTCCCGAAGAGCCCGTTGAGCCCGTCGAGCACCGGCTGGACGAGCTGGTTGACGAGGCCGTTGGACGGGTTGAGGAGCCACTGCCACACGAGGGCCACGACGACCCAGCTCGTGATGACGGGCAGGAAGTAGGCCGCGCGGAAGAACGTGCGGCCCTTGAGCGCCCGGTTGAGGAGCATGGCCAGACCCAGGCCGCCGACGTAGACCAGCGGGAGGTAGCCCAGGATGTAGAAGAGGGTGTTCCCGAGGACCCGCCACGTGTCGCCCGAGGTCAGCAGGTCGGCGTAGTTGTCGAGGCCGACCCACTTCATGGGCGAGACGAGGTTCCAGTCGTGCAGGCTCACCCAGAGCGAGTTCACCATGGGGGCGAGCGTGAACACGACGAGCGGGACGGCGCTGGGGAGCAGGAAGAACAGTACCCACCCCCGGTTGCGCCACCGCGACCGTGAGGACGTTCGCTGTCGCTGCGTGGTCGGGCGCTTCGGCGCGGCCGTCCGTGGCGGCGCCGTGGCGGGGACGGACATCACTGTCTCCTCGTGGGGGTGAGGGCCGGCGTGCTGCCGGCGTCGGTCTGCATGCGGGCGACGACGAGCCGTCCCTGGTCGCCCGACGCGCCCGCGGCGTCGAACGGGGTGGCCAGGACGAGGGCGGCGGCGCCCAGGGCCCACTTGTCGTCGGCCCAGGGCTCGACGACGAACGGGATGGCTCGGCGGGTCGGCAGGAGGTGTGCGCGGAACGTCTTCTCGAAGCCGCTCTGCCAGTGGGACCAGGCACCGATGCCCTCGCCGAGCAGGACGACGAGCTCGGGGTCGAGCAGGTGGACCACGCCTGCGAGCGTGCGTCCGAGCAGGCGTCCGGCCTCGTGGTACAGGTCCCGGGCGCCCTGGTCTCCCGCGTCGGCGCGGGCGACGAGCTCGGCGACCGTCCCGTCGGGGCCGATGACGCCCGCGGCGATCGCGCGGGTACGCAGGGCGTCGTCACCGATGTAGGCCTCGAGGCACCCGTGGTTGCCGCACCCGCAGAGCGGGCCGCCCTCGGTCACGGGGAAGTGGCCGATCTCGCCGGCCCCGCCCGCGGCACCTCGGCGGATGGTGCTGTCGACCACGAGCCCGGAACCGATGCCGCGCCCGATCGTCAGGACGAGGAACGACGCGTGCTCGCGGCCCGTGCCGTACAGGTGCTCGGCGACGGCCAGGGTGTTGACGTCGTTCTCGACGAGGACGGGCACGCCCAGGGTGTGACGCAGCGAGGCGCCGACGGGGACCGCGGTCCAGCCGAGCGTCGGGGCGGTCACGACGCCGGAGTCCTGGGCGTCGACCGACCCGGGGATGCCGATCCCGACACCGAGGACGGGGCCGTCCTCTGCCGCGAGGACGTCGCGCAGGAGGTGCCCGAGGGCGTCGAGGGCGTCGGGGCGGCGGGGGTCGAACGGGTGGGACGACTGCGAGAGCGCCTCGCCGTCGAAACCGACCGACACGATCGCGACGTGGTCGGCCGTGACCTTGGCCCCGATCGCGCGGGGGGCCGGTGCGCTGCTCAGCCCGAGCAGACGGGCGGGCCGTCCACCCTGGCTCGGGACGGTCTCGAGCTCGACCAGGAGGCCCCGCTCGACGAGGTCCTTGGTGATCTGGGTGACCGTGGCGGGGCTGACGCCGAGCTCGCGGGCGATGGCCGCCCGGCTCCGGGGGCCTCGTGTTCCGAGGAGCGCGAGCGTCGCGGCGGCGCCGTGGTCGCTTCGAGCGGTGCTGGTGACCACCGGAAGAACTCCTTTGTTCGGGACTATCTTTAGCCCCAAACTAAGTCCGCATGCCGAGACGTGTCAAACGTGCCGGTCGCCGCGGCGGATGGGCGTTCGGACCGTGCGGGCCATACCCTGGCCGATATGGACACCGAAGAACGTCTGGCCGTCTTCCTCGACTACGACAACCTCGCGCTCGGCGCGCGCGACCACCTGGGCGGGATGACCTTCGACTTCAAGCCGATCGCCGACGCGCTCGCCGCGCGAGGCCGGGTGGTCGTCCGCCGCGCCTACGCCGACTGGTCCTACTTCGACGAGGACCGTCGATCCCTGACCCGCCACCAGGTCGAGCTCATCGAGATGCCCCAGCGCATGGGGGCCTCGCGGAAGAACGCGGCCGACATCAAGATGGTCGTCGACGCGATCGAGATGGCGTTCGAGCGTGAGTACATCTCGACGTTCGTCATGTGTACAGGGGACAGCGACTTCTCGCCGCTCGTGCACAAGCTGCGCGAGCTCAACAAGCGCGTGATCGGGATCGGCGTCGAGAACTCGACGTCCAAGCTCCTGCCCCCGGCGTGCGACGAGTTCCTCTTCTACGACCGCCTCGAGGGCGTCGAGATCCCCGACGAGCCCGTCGAGCGCAAGCGCTCGTCGAACAGCTCGAACCGCAGCACGACCCGCAAGTCGTCGAGCCGCTCGTCGGGCTCGGGCTCGTCGGGCAAGGCTGCGGCCGCCCCCGCACCCGAGGCCGCGACGCCGCCCGCCGCCGACGTCGCACCGGTCGCCGAGAGCGCGCCCGAGCCGACCCCTGCCCCGCTGGACGTCGAGGCAGAGCTCGGGTCCGCCGTCGGGCACGGGGCCTCCTCGACCAACGAGGACGAGGACCTCGCCGTCCTCGTCGCGCAGACCCTCGCCGACCTGTCGAGCTCGTCGAGCGGTGCCGTCGTCGCCTCGACGCTCAAGCGCACGCTGCTGCGCAAGGACCCCACCTTCAGCGAGGCCGACTACGGCTTCCGCAACTTCGGCGAGTTCCTGCGCTACCTCGAGGAGCGTGGCGTCGTGCAGCTCAGCGCGGGCCCCGCGACGGGCGACCCCGAGGTCTCGCTGCCCGAGCGCGGGCACGCCGGGGACGACTTCGCGCTGCTGCGCACCGTCGTCGGCGAGCAGGGCGACTCGGTGCCGCTGTCCGGCCTCAAGAACCAGCTCCGCAAGAAGCGCCCCGACTTCAGCGAGAAGGCGCTCGGCTACCGCAGCTTCCTCCAGTTCTGCAAGGCCGCGCAGACCGCGGGCGCGATCGACCTGCGCTGGGACGACGACGCCGACGACTACCTCGTGTCGGTCGCCACGCGCTGATCCCGCCGTCCGACAGGGCACGCCCGGCCGCTAGGCTCCGGGCGTGCCCTTTCGACGACGAGAGCAACCCCGCCAGATCGCCTTCGAGGCGGTCGACGACCTGGACGACGGCGACGACGCGTTCGCGCCGCGGCCCTCGCGTCCCGGCGCGCCCTCGAGTCGGCCCGCACCCCCGCCCGACGACGTCGCTCCCGCTGCGGCCGTCGGTGCCGGCACGAGCGGTGGTGCGGACGGCAACGCCCCGGTCCTGCGCGACCCGAGGGCGCACCGCCGACGCCTGGTCGTCATCGGCGTGGCCGGTGCCCTCGTGCTCGTGCTCGGCGGACTCACCGCGCTGGACGTGGCCCGCGCACGGCAGGCCGACGCGCTGCTGCGCACCGCGCCGGGCGGGGTCGTCGGGCTGACGCAGCCGCCCGAGGAGACATGGAGCGTCGACTCGGGCGAGACGTGGCCCGTGTTCGTCGACGACCGACTCCTGCTGGGCCTCGAGGAGGGCCTCGTCGCCCACGACCTGTCCACGGGCGAGGTGTCGTGGCGCCGGGAGGAGCTGGCAGGGTTCCTGTGCGGCGCGGGTGGCCCGTCCGCGGTCGTGCCCTCCGAGGCCTCGATCGTCACCTGCCTGGGCGGCGGCGGGCCGGTGGACGCCTTCCCCCGCGAACCGTCCACGACGGTCGCCGTCGTGGGCTCCGACGGCGAGGTGCTCGCCCGACGCGACCTGGACCCGTCGCGCGGAGTCTCCGAGGTCCTGCCCGACGGCGACCTGGTCAGGGCGGTCCGGGACGGCAGCGACCTCGTCATGACGGTCGAGGACGCGCGGACCGGCGAGGCCCGGTGGACGAGGACCGTCCCCCAGGTCGAGCCCGGTGAGGGACCCGCGCCCTGCGAGCTCACGCAAGAGGACGGGTCGACCGTCGAGGACCGGGAGTCCATCTACTTCCTGAGCCTGGCCGGTGTCATCTGGGTCGCGGGGTGCGGCGTGGACGCGTCGCTCTCGGAGCAGGGAGAGGTCCTGAGCAGTGCCGACCAGGGATTCACGCGGTCCCTGCGCGACGGACGGCTCGCCCGGACGTCACGGGACGGCAGGACGACGGACGTCCTGGACAAGGACGGCACGCTGCTCTGGTCCACCCAGGCCGTCGTCACCGAGCCGCTCGCGACGGACGGTACCGCGCCACCCCTCCTGTTCGCGCAGGGCGGCTCAGGGTTCACCGCGATCGACGCGGACGGGCGCGAGCTCTGGTCCTTCGCCCGCTACGCCACCCGGGTCCTCCTCGTGACGAAGGACCTGACCGTCGTGGCGTCCTACCCGGGTGCGGTGGCGATCGACAACGCCACGGGTGAGGAGGTCTGGACGTGGAACGCCTCCGACAGCGGGGGATCGTCGACCAGCGACGTGACCGTGGCCTTCGCCGGCCGCGGTGCGCTGACGGTCGTCGTCGGGGTCGAGCCGGTCGAGAGGACGCGGTGGACCTCGATCGACCTGGCCGACGGCAGTGCGCGGTGGACCACGACGATCCCGGTCGAGGCCTACACGTTCATGGCCGTCGGGGGGCGGCTCATCAGCGCCGCAGACGGGAGGATCACGGCGTTCGGCTGACACGGGCGCGAGGGCGTCGGCTCGAGCGCCCGGGCCTGCCCGTGCGCAACGACCCACGCTCTGTGAAAATCCGTGCACGACCACATGTTCTCCCCGGCGCCCCGGGCACCGACGGGCAGCTCCGTCCCCGTGGTGGGAGCCCGGAGTCGGCCCCGCGTGCACGTCGGTGCACAATGTACGGATGACGTACCGGGTGCTGAAGCTGATCCTGTCGCTCCTGGCCTTCACGCTGCTGAGGCCACGGGTGACCGGCCTCAACAACATCCCCCGCCGCGGACCCGTGATCCTCGCGAGCAACCACCTGTCGTTCGTGGACTCGCTCCTCATCCCCATCGTCGCCCCGCGGCACGTCACCTTCCTCGCCAAGGCCGAGTACTTCACGGGCACGGGCCTCAAGGGCCGCGTCTCCCGCTGGTTCTTCACGACCCTCGGCCACATCCCCGTGCAGCGCGACGACCCGCGCGCCGGGCAGCGCTCGCTCGAGGACGCGCTCGAGGTGCTGAACAGCGGCGGTGCGTTCGGGATCTACCCCGAGGGGACCCGGTCGCGCGACGGCAAGCTCCACAAGGGCCACACGGGCGTCGCCTGGCTGGCGCTCGCGGGTCACGCGCCGATCGTGCCCGTCGCGATCCAGGGCACCGACAAGGTCCAGCCCGTCGGCTCCCGCCTCCCGCGCATCCACCGCGTGACCGTCCAGTTCGGGGCGCCCATCGAACCTGCGCGCCAGATCACGTCGGGCAAGCCCGCGCAGGCGCGTCGCGAGCTGACCGAGCAGGTCATGGACTCGATCCACGCGATGAGCGGCCAGCAGCGCGCGAGCTGACGCTCGCTGCACCGGCTGCCGTCCTGGCCGCCGTCCGGCGTCCGGCTGCTGGTCGCCTGGTGCCGGGCAGGGACACGCCCGTTCCTGAGAAGGACGTGCAAGACCCGCCTGGTCATGATGTGCTCGGGGCAGGGCCACGTGCCCCAGGGATCGCGCCCGGCGGGTCCGCCCGCCACCGCCGCGCCCGAGGGCGTCCGACTTGACCTCAACCACGGTTGAGGTCCTAGCGTGGCCGACACCGAACGAGAGGACTCACCATGGCTGTCTACACCCTTCCCGAGCTGTCGTACGACTACGGCGCACTCGAGCCCCACATCTCCGGCCGCATCATGGAGCTGCACCACTCCAAGC
>NZ_JBHVOS010000035.1:0-30304 GCF_042887685.1 Oerskovia sp. NPDC057915
GGTTTTTTTTTTATACCACTCTTTGTCCCCCGGGTGGGGGGGTTTCACCCCTCCGGGAGGTCTACCTCGCGCACACGGGTCTACCTCGGCAAACGTGAGCAGAGGCAGGGAATCACGCCGCCTGCGGGACCGCCACGAGTCCTCGCGAACGCTCGAGCCGCTCGACGAGCAGCGTCCCGGCCGCCACGACCGGCAGCAGCACGAGGTTCCCGATCAGCATGGTGCGCAGGAACGGCAGACCGGCGACGTAGCTCGCCACGAGCCCGTCGACCCCGGCCGGGTACCAGACTCCGCGCCCCTGGAACCAGACGCCGAAGTTGGTCCAGAGGAAGAACCACAGCGACCCGCCCACGCCGAGCCCGGCGGCAGCGCCCACGCGGCCCCACCCCGACGTGCTGCGCGTCAGCAGCGCGGCGAGCCCGACGACGAGCCACGCGCTCCAGGTGAACAGCGCGATCGACGTGTTCCCCAGCACCAGGTCGGACACGACGGCGACGAGCAGCGGGGCCAGGAACGCCAGGCGGTGCTGCACGAGCACGGCGGCCGCGAACGCCGCGGACGTCACGAGCTCGAGGTTGGGCGGGGCGCCGATCTCCTCGCGCACGAGGCGGAACACCACGGCGAGCGCCACGACCGCGACCACGATCGCGGGGCGCCACCAACGCGTCAGGAGGTGAACTTCTCGAGCTTCCACGTGATCTCGTCTCCTGCCTCGGTCACGAGCGACCCGGCACCGACCTGGGCCATCTCACCGTTGACGTACAGCGCCCAGAACTCGCCGGCCGGGTCTGCGGCGACACCGCCGATGCCGGTCACGAACGCCATCTCGCCCTCACCCTGGACGGTCGCGCTCGGGTCGGCCGCGACGAGCAGCTCGAGCGCGGTCTTGCCGGCGACGCCCTCGTAGGAGAGCTCGGCGTCGTCGGCCGAGTCGTCCGCGGAGTCGGTCGCGTCGTCCGAGGAGCCGGACGCGTCGTCGTCTGCAGCGACCGACGACGACGCCGAGGTGTCGTCCGCCGGTGCGTCGTCGCCCGCGCCGCAACCAGCCAGGAGGCCGACGGCGAGCAGGAGCGACGTGAGGGCGGTCAGCGAGCGTGCCGAGGTGGCACGGAGAGTCTGGGGGTTCACACCGTGAAGTCTACGAACGCGCCCGCCGCCCGGCACCGAGTGCCCAGCAGACGGGACGTCACGCGTCGATCCGCGCCCTGTCCAGGCCCGCGGCCCCCGCGATGATGAAGTCCTTGCGCGGCGCGACGTCCGAGCCCATGAGGAGCTCGAACACGCGCTCGGCGGCCTCGGCGTGCTCGGCGGTGACACGGCGCAGCGTGCGGTGGCGCGGGTCCATGGTCGTCTCCGCGAGCTGGTCGGCGTCCATCTCCCCGAGACCCTTGTAGCGCTGGATGTCCTCCTTGTAGCGCTTGCCCGACCTGTCGAGCTTCTTGAGGACGTCGCGGAGCTCGGCCTCGGAGTACGTGTAGACGTACTCGTTCTTGCGCGAGCCCGCGCCGATGACCTCGACGCGGTGCAGCGGCGGCACGGCCGCGTAGACCCGGCCCGCGTCCACGAGGGGGCGCATGTACCGGAAGAAGAGCGTGAGCAGGAGCGTGCGGATGTGCGCACCGTCGACGTCGGCGTCGGTCATGAGCACGACCTTGCCGTAACGCGCACCCTCGAGGTCGAACGAGCGCCCTGAGCCCGCGCCGATGACCTGGATGATCGCGGCGCACTCGGCGTTGCGGAGCATGTCCGTGACCGAGGCCTTCTGGACGTTGAGGATCTTCCCGCGGATGGGCAGGAGTGCCTGGAAGTCGGAGCTGCGGGCGAGCTTCGCGGTGCCGAGCGCCGAGTCGCCCTCGACGATGAAGAGCTCGCTGCGCTCGACGTCGTCGCTGCGGCAGTCCGCGAGCTTGGACGGCAGCGAGGAGGTCTCGAGCGCGTTCTTTCGGCGCGAGATCTCCTTCTGCTTGCGGGCGGTGATGCGGGCGCGCATCTCGGCGACGACCTTGTCGAGGAGCAGGGAGGCCTGCGTCTTCTCGTCGCGCTTGGTCGAGGTGAGCATGGCACCGAGCTGCTGCTCGACGACGCGGGCCACGATCGCGCGCACGGGCGCCGTGCCGAGCACCTCCTTGGTCTGGCCCTCGAACTGCGGCTCGGCCAGCCGCACCGTCAGCACCGCCGTCAGGCCCGCGAGGACGTCGTCCTTCTCGATGCGCTCCGACGCGTCCTTGGTCGACACCTTGAGGCGGCGGGCGTTGGTCTCGACACCCTTGCGCAGGATCTTGAGCAGCCCTGCCTCGAAGCCCGCGAGGTGCGAGCCTCCCTTGGGCGTCGAGATGATGTTGACGAAGGTCCGCAGCTCGGTGTCGTAGCCGGTGCCCCAGCGAAGCGCCACGTCGACCTCGCAGTCGCGCGTGACCTCCTGCGGGGTCAGGTGACCGCGCTCGTCGAGGACGGGCACGGTCTCCTTGAACGCGCCGGACCCCGTCAGGTGCCACGTCGCGGTGACGGCCGGGTCCGGGGCGAGGAAGTCGACGAAGTCGATCGTGCCGCCCGAGTGCTGGAAGCTCTCCTCGACGGGTCCGTCGGCGCCCGGTGTGCCCGGCAGGCCGCGCTCGTCGCGCAGCGTGATCTTGAGGCCCGGGACGAGGAACGTCGTCTGGCGCGCACGCGTCACGAGCTCGTCGTAGGAGAACACCGCGGTCTTGGGGAAGACCTGGCGGTCCGCCCAGTAGCGCACGCGGGTCCCGGTCTTCCCACGGGGCGCCTTGCCGACCACGGCCAGCTCGGAGCGCTCGACGAACGGCGTGAACGCCGCGTCAGGGTCGGGTCCGGTCTTGGGGTCCGCGAAGACGCCGGGCTCGCCGCGGTGGAACGTCATGCGGTAGGTCTTGGAGCCGCGGTCGACCTCGACGTCGAGGCGAGACGACAGCGCGTTGACGACAGACGCTCCCACGCCGTGCAGACCGCCGGACGCCGTGTACGAGCCGCCGCCGAACTTGCCGCCCGCGTGCAGCTTGGTGAAGACGACCTCGACACCGCTGAGGCCCGTCTTGGGCTCGATGTCCACGGGGATGCCGCGCCCGTCGTCCTTGACGGTCACCGAGGTGTCGGCGTGCAGCACGACCTCGATCGCGCCGCAGTTGCCCGCGAGGGCCTCGTCGACCGAGTTGTCGATGATCTCCCACAGGCAGTGCATGAGTCCGCGCGAGTCGGTCGACCCGATGTACATGCCGGGTCGCTTGCGGACGGCCTCCAGGCCTTCGAGGACGGAGAGGTGCCGCGCGGTGTAGCTGGACTCAGAAGTGGTCGTCACGAAGGGAAAGCCTAGACGCTGCCACCCACAGGACCGGTCAGCCTGGCCGCACCGGCACGGACCTCCACACGATCCCGACGTATTCCCGGAACCGTGCGGCTACGCGGGTAGCGAACCCGGGCCTTTTCGGTACGAGGAAAGCGCCCCGAGATGATTACATGGTCACGTGACTGCTACGACGACTCCATCGCTGACCGTGGCCGACCGTTGCGACCGCTGCGGCGCTCAGGCCTACGTGCGCGTGACCATGCCCAGTGGGGAGCTGCTCTTCTGCGCCCACCACGCACGCGCGCACGCCGCTGCTTTCGCAGACATCGCCACGCACGTCCAGGACGAGACCGACCGCCTGCTCGCAGAGCACGGCGCCCGCTGACGAGACCCGGCGTGCACTCGTAGCGCGCCGCACTCCTGAACCCCGACCGGTGCACGTCACCGGCCGGGGTTCTTTCGTCCCCGGCCATGCCGGGGGCGAGACTGCCCGCGGGACCGGTGCGCCGCCGTCGGGCACGCGAGGCTGCGTCCCGCCCGACGGCGCCGCATCCCACCGCGCGCCCGTCACCCCCGCCCGACGGCGCCGCGCCCCTCCGCGCGCCCGAGTCACCCCGCGTGTCAGGCCACCACGGCGCGTCGCCGGCCGGGAGACGACAGAGGCCCGCACCCCGTCGGGGTGCGGGCCTCTGGCCGTGGCAGAGCGGGCCGGTCAGTCCAGGTAGTCGCGCAGGACCTGCGAGCGGCTCGGGTGACGCAGCTTCGACATGGTCTTGGACTCGATCTGACGGATGCGCTCACGCGTCACGCCGTAGACCTTGCCGATCTCGTCGAGAGTCTTGGGCTGCCCGTCGCTCAGGCCGAAGCGCATCGAGACCACGCCCGCCTCACGCTCGGAGAGCGTGTCGAGGACCTGGTGCAGCTGCTCCTGGAGGAGCGTGAAGCTCACGGCGTCGGCGGGGACGACGGCCTCGGAGTCCTCGATGAGGTCACCGAACTCGCTGTCGCCGTCCTCGCCGAGCGGCGTGTGCAGCGAGATGGGCTCGCGGCCGTACTTCTGGACCTCGACGACCTTCTCAGGGGTCATGTCGAGCTCCTTGGCGAGCTCCTCCGGGGTGGGCTCGCGGCCCAGGTCCTGGAGCATCTGGCGCTGCACGCGGGCCAGCTTGTTGATGACCTCGACCATGTGCACCGGGATACGGATGGTGCGGGCCTGGTCGGCCATGGCGCGCGTGATGGCCTGACGGATCCACCACGTCGCGTACGTCGAGAACTTGTAGCCCTTGGTGTAGTCGAACTTCTCGACCGCACGGATCAGACCGAGGTTGCCCTCCTGGATCAGGTCCAGGAACAGCATGCCGCGGCCCGTGTAGCGCTTGGCGAGCGAGACGACCAGACGCAGGTTGGCCTCGAGCAGGTGGTTCTTCGCCCGGCGCCCGTCCGAGGAGATCCACTCAAGCTCACGGCGCAGCTTCGGCTCGAACGTGTCACCCGACCCCAGGCGCTCCTCGGCGAACAGGCCGGCCTCGATGCGCTTGGCGAGCTCGACCTCCTGCTCGGCGTTCAGCAGCGCGACCTTGCCGATCTGCTTGAGGTAGTCCTTGACCGGGTCCGCGGTGGCGCCCGCGGTCACGACCTGCTGGGCCGGGGCGTCGTCGTCGTCCGCGTCGGAGTACACGAAGCCGCGCGACTCGTCGGGCTCCTCGCCCGGCTTGGCCGCGGGAGCTGCCGTCTCGGTCTCCTCGTCGGCCTCGACCAGGTCCTCGACCACGACCTCGTCGGTGTCCTCGTCGTCCTTGGCGCCGCGCTTCTTGCGCGTGGCGGCGGCCTTGGGGGCGGCGGTCTTGGTGGTCGCGGCGCGCTTGCGGGTCGCGGGAGCCTTCGCGGCGGGTGCGGCGTCCTCGGCGGAAGCCGCCTCGGGGGCGTCGACCGTCTCGGTGGCCGCCGCGGTGCGCGTCGTCGTGACGGCGCTCGCCCGCGGGGTCGTCGCCTTCTTGGTCGCGGGCTTCACGGCGCGCGACGTCGTCGTGGAACGCGACGAGGTGGCCGCGGCGACCTTCGTCGCGACGGGGATCTCGACCTCGACACCGGCACCGGCCAGCGCGCGGAGCACGGCCTTCAGTCGCTTGGGGTCGCCGATCGTCGCGCTCTCGCAGGCGTTGCGGAAGCTCTCGGCGTCGACCCGACCGTTCTCACTCCCCTTGCGCAGGAGCTCCTGCAGGGCGGGGTGTTCGAACTCGTGCGGGAGAGCGGGGTTCTGTGAAGAGGGCGCCACAAACCGACCTTTCGGCAATCACTGGAGGGGCGTGCCCGGGAGATCGGAGGACTCTCGGATCATGAGCGGACACCTATATTGTACCGGCCGATCCGTCAACGGTCGCCGGGGAAGAAGTTCCGACACGGGTGAGTCGCCGCCTACGGGCCTGCGCACGTCCACTCCGCTGGATGTCGTCCCCTGGTCAACGCCTCGCCCGCTCCGAAGATTCCCTCCTCCAGGGGGACGCGTCACACCGCGCGACTCCCCCGGCCGACCTCGGTACGCACCGGGGCAGACCGGGGCACGCCGACCGGTCCGCCTCTGACGGTCCTGCCTCGGCCGGCCGGCTCCTGCTGTTCCCGTCTCGGCCGGCCAACCTCAGGACCGGTCGGGCTTGACCGCGAGGACGGGGCAGGGGGCGTCGAGCAGGATGCGCTGGGCGTTCGAGCCGAGGATGAGCTTGCCGACGGGGCTGCGCCGACGCAGGCCGATCACGATGAGCTCGGCCTGATGCGTCTCGGCGGTGCCGACGAGGTCCTCGGCGACCTCGCCCGTGCCCGCGACGACCCGGTGCTCCAGGCCCGCGGCGTCGAGAGGGGCGATGATCCGGGCGATGTCCTCGTCACGCTCGCCGGCCTGCTCGGGGGTCGTGTGGCCACCCTTGTCGCTCACGACCACCAGGAGCTCGCCCCGACGGGCGATCGCCTCGTCGACCGCGGTCGCGAGCGCCTCGCGCCCCTCGGGGGTGGACAGGTAACCGACAACGACTGTCATGGGGATTCCTCCGTCATGCCTGGGCATGCCTGCTGGCGCGCGTGGAGCGGGTGGCGCTCGGGTCGCGATCCGGGACCACCCCGGCACGTGCGACGGTACCGGAACGGCCCCCGATCCTCACGTCGCCCGCGACGTCCGCCCCTGCTGCCGAGCCCATCCCGGTGCGAGCCCGGCGTCGAGCGCCCGCTCCAGGAGGAGCGCCAGCCGGTAGGCCGGGTCCGCGTCGAGCGCTGCCGCGAGCCTGTCGGTCGCGAGCACGCCGTCACCGTCCCACCACGCGAGGAGCGCCAGGAGCGTCAGGGCGGGCGCCTGCCTCCCGCGCCGACCGGCCCCCGCGACGGCCTCGAGGACCTCACGGGCGCACCGTGCCCGCAGGGGGTCCGGCGGCAGGCCCGCGACGGGGTCGACGACGGCAGCGAGCGCCGTCGCGGTCCCCGTCCCGACCTGGTCGGCCGCATCGGCCGCATCGGCCGCATCGGCCGCGGCGGTGAGCGTGGCGAGCTCGTCGTTGCCGGCGACGAACGACAGCAGCACCGCGTCCCGTACGGGAACGCTCTCGAGCGCGGCCTCGAGGCGCCCCAGGACGGTGGCCGGAACCGCGGCAGGGAGCCGGTCACGGACGCCCTCCTCGAGGCTGCGGTGCGCCTGCTCGACCACCCCGGTCGCGGCACGCCACGCGGCGAGCCCTTCCTGCCGCCACGCCGCGAGCCCCTCGTCGTCGTGCGTGGCGAGAGCGGCGTCACGCCGGGCCCGCCAGCGGTTCGCGGCCCGGGACGCCTTGCGGCGGAGCACGGCGTCGAGCACCGGTATCGACGTGGCCTGCGCCCGGCTCGGTGCGACGGTTGCCCCGGCGAGGACCATGTGCGCGCCGACCTCGGTCGCCTCGAGGTCCGCGAGCGGGCGCCCTCCGGGAGGGCAGCACGTCTCGTCCTGGCAGTCGGCTCCGTGGTACCCGGTCGACGTGACGACCCAGACCTCGGGCTCGCCGAGGTAGCCCTCGGCGGCCTCGGTCCAGTGCTCGACGGCGGCGCGCTCGCGAGCGGCGGGCGCTGCGCCCGCGCGCAGGTCGACGTCGGCGTAGAGCACGAGGACCGCGCGGGCGGCGCCGTCGGCGGAGAGATGGGCGACGAGCGTCCGGGCCACCTGGGGTCCGTGCTCGAGGTCGGCGAGGTCGTCGAGGTCGACCCGCGCGACGAGCCCGACCCGCCCGCGGGAGGTGCGCAGGCTGACCAGGACGCCGCTGTCCTGCGGGCGGTAGCCGAGGCGGAAGGGGATGTAGGCGAGGAGCTCTCGTGGCCCGCGGGCCCGGATCGTCGTTGTCATGCGGTCATCTCAGCGTCGTCGCGGCGCGCGCGAACCGGGACGACGATCCTGTGGACGGCGAGATGGACTGTGGTCGGGCTCCGTGCCGCGCACTGACTACGGTGTGGGGGTGCGTCGCTCTTCACCTTCTCCCGAGACAGCGTCCGGTCACCGTGGTCCGGGCGCGGTCCTCGTCGCCTCGGTCTGCCTCCTCGCCGGCGTGCTCGCGGGCTGCACGGCCCCCGTCGACCGGTCGCCAGGCCCCGGGGCCGAGGCAGAGGTGCCGTCGTCGGACGGGGACGACCTTCCTGTGGACGGGACTCCCGGTCCCGAGGCGTCCATGCCGGCGTTCGACGACTCCTCGGTCGCGGGGTCCCTCGTCGCGGGCTTTCCTGCCGACGTCGTCCCCGTCCCGCCGGACGCGGACGTCCTGGCGAGCTCGGCGACCGACGTCGAGGGTGTGCCGCTGCGCCAGGTGACGCTGAACCTCTCGTCCCCCGCGACCGTCCAGGAGGTCCTGGACTTCTACACCGCGTCGATGACGTCCGCGGGGTTCGCCGCACTGCCAGGGAGCGTCCCCGGTGGCCTCAGCGGGCAGGTGGCCTTCAACCGGGCCACTGCCGACGGGGCGACCGAGACGCTGTCCGTCGGGGTCCTCGACACGGCCGACGCACGGCTCGTCACGATCAGCGGCCAGGTCGTCCCGCCCGCGTGACCTAGGCTGCCCTCATGCCTGCCGACGCCTCCGCGCCCGCTCCCTCCCTCCCGGTCGACCGCGAGAACCTCCGTCCCGACGTCGACGCCGCCCTCCGGGTCTTCCTCGACTCCCAACGGGCCCAGCTCGCGTCCATCAGCGACGAGGCCGCGCCGCTGGCCGAGGCGACCGCCGCCCTCCTCACGGGGGGCAAGCGTCTGCGGGCAGCGTTCTGCTACTGGTCCTGGCGTGCCCACGGCGGTCAGGTCGACGACGGCCGACGGGTCGCGGCCGTCCGCACCGGCGCGGCGCTCGAGCTGTTCCAGGCAGCGGCCCTGTTCCACGACGACGTCATGGACAACTCGGACACGCGCCGCGGCGCTCCGGCGGCCCACCGGGCGTTCGCGAGCCGCCACAGCGAGGCCGGGTGGTCGGGCAGCGACGTGCAGTACGGCTCGTCGAGCGCGATCCTGCTCGGCGACCTGTGCCTCATCGCGAGCCAGGCCGAGATCCGCGGGGCACTCGTGGGCCTCCCCGAGGACGTCGCGCTGCGCACCCGCACGCTGTTCGACGACATGCAGACCGAGGTGACCGTCGGCCAGTACCTCGACGTGCTGGCCCAGGCGGTGCCGTGGGGCACGGACCTCGACGCCGACGAGGCCCGGGCCCGCGCCGTCGTCCGCTCGAAGTCCGCCCGGTACAGCGTCGAGCACCCTCTCGCGCTCGGTGCTGCTCTCGCCGGGGCCCCGGCGGACGCTCTCGCGGCGGTCTCCTCGTACGGGCTGCCGCTCGGCGAGGCGTTCCAGCTCCGGGACGACATGCTGGGGGTCTACGGCGACCCGTCCGTCACGGGCAAGCCTGCGGGCGACGACCTGCGCGAGGGCAAGCGCACCGTCCTCGTCTCACGGGCCCTGCGCACAGCGACCCCGACACAGAGCGCCTTCCTCCTGGAGTCCCTCGGGAACCCCGACCTGGACCAGGACGCGGTCGAGGAGCTTCGGGGCCTGCTGGTCGAGACGGGGGCCGTGGCCGCGGTCGAGCAGCTCATCGCGGACCTCACGGACGAGGCCTTCGCCGCGCTCGACGCGGCGGACCTGGCGTCGCCCGGCACGGAGATGGTCGCGGAGCTTGCGCGCGCCGCGGTCCAGCGCTCGGCCTGACGGGCGCGGCGCCCCGGTCGGGGCCGCGCCCGTCAGCGCGGCGACCGCGTCAGCGCGGCGACCGCGTCAGAGCAGGGCCTGCGCGACGCGCCGCACCTCTGCCTTGCGCCCGGCACGCAGGGCGTCCATGGGCGTGGTCCCGAGCGCCTCGTCGGGCGAGAAGAGCCACTCGAGGATCTCGACGTCCGAGTACCCGAAGTCGGTGAGCAGGGCGATCGTGCCCTGGAGCGACATGAGGACCACCTGACGGCCCTCGTCGGGGTTCTCGGGGGCGGGCTTGGCGTTGGCCGGGTTGGCCAGGTGCGCCGGGACCACGAACGCCGCGGGGATCTGGAACGAGGAGCGCTCGCCGCGCTTGACGCCGACCACACGCCTGTCCTGCGCGATCTTGCGGGCCTGGGTCATGTCGGTGCCGAGCACCTCGGCGAGGTCGGGAAGGGTCAGCCACTCGGTCACGAGCGGCTCGAGGTCAGTCACGTCAGTCACGGGTCAAGCGTACGTGGCGCGCGGGCTCGCGCCCGCCGGGGCCTGGTCGGCGTCCAGGCTCGCGCCCACCGGGTGCGTCCTCGGCGTACGGGATCGCGCCCACCAGGGGCCCGTCACGATCCGTCCGCACGACCCGCACGTGGTCCGGGCACGGCCTCACCGGTTCCACGCCCCGGGGCGCCTAGACTTCCGACGTGGCAACTGTGACGTCTGATCCGTTCGTTGGCCGCCTGGTCGACGGGCGATACCACGTCGTGTCCAGGATCGCCCGGGGCGGCATGGCGACCGTGTACCTCGCGGTCGACCGGCGCCTCGACCGCGAGGTGGCACTCAAGGTCATGCACCCGCACCTCGCGGAGGGCACGGACGGCGGCGAGTTCGTCGCGCGCTTCCGGCGCGAGGCGCGCGCCGCGGCGCGCCTGGCCCATCCCGGCGTGGTCGCCGTGTTCGACCAGGGGGTCGACGGCGAGACCAGCTACCTGACCATGGAGTACGTGCCGGGCACGAACCTCCGCCACGTCCTGCAGGACGAGGGGTCACTCAGCGTGGGACGGACGCTCGACCTGCTCGAGGAGATCCTGGACGCGCTCGCCGCGGCCCACCGCAAGGGCCTGGTCCACCGCGACGTCAAGCCGGAGAACGTGCTCCTCGACGAGTCGGGGCGGGTCAAGGTCGCGGACTTCGGCCTCGCCCGTGCGGTCAGCGAGGGCGCGTCGACCGCGACGAGCACCATCCTCGGCACCGTGGCGTACCTCGGGCCCGAGCTCATCACGTCGGGTCGCTGCGACGCGCGCACGGACGTGTACTCCGTGGGAGTGCTCGCGTACGAGATGCTCACGGGGCGCCACCCCTTCACGGGCGAGACGCCCCTGCAGGTCGCCTTCCAGCACGTCAACTCCGACGTCCCGGCTCCGTCCGACGTCGAGCCGTGGATTCCTGCCGAGGTCGACGTCCTCGTGTGCGCGCTGGCTGCACGCTCGCCCGAGGACCGGCCGGTCGACGCGTCGGCGGCCCTCGCGCTGGTCCGCCAGACCCGCCAGGCGCTCGACCCCGCCGCGCTCGAGCAGCGCTCGTCACGCGCAGCCGGTGCCACGGCGGTGCCGGGCTCGGAGCGCGCGCCGAGCGCCGGCTCGCCCGACACCGCGGTGCTCGGCGTCGCGACCGCCGCCCTGGCGGGAGCACTCGCCCGTCCTGGCGACACACCGTCGGGTACCTCGGCGGTACCTGCCGCCGTCCCGTCGACGGCCCCGGACTCGACTCCCACGACGGTCCTGCCCGGAATGTGGGCGGCTCCCGACGAGGGCGCCTCGCACCCCTCCGGAGGCGCGGGCGCGCAGCACACCCTGGCGCTCGACCGCGCCGCGGTCGCCGCGCAGGTCGCCGCGCCCGGCTCCCCGTCCGACGACGGTCCCGACGACGAGGTGCTCCGGCACGCGCGACGTCGCCGCCGCGCCTGGTGGTGGGGGCTGGCGGTCGTCGTGCTGCTCGCAGGTGCCGTCACCGGCGCGTCCTGGTGGTTCCTCAGCGGCCCGGGCGCCTACACGATCGTGCCCGGAGGCCTGGTCGGTGCCCCGCAGGCCGGGGCCGAGCAGACTCTCGCCGCGGTCGACCTGCGCAGCGACGTGACCGAGGCCTACGACGACACGTTCGCCGCAGGGACGGTCATCTCGACCGATCCCGGCGCGGGCGAGAAGGTCCGCAAGGACGGCGAGGTGCACCTCCTGGTCTCGCTCGGCGTGAAGATGGTCGAGGTCCCGACCGGCCTGGTGGGCAAGCCCGTGGCGGAGGCCACCGAGGCGCTCAAGGACGCCGGCTTCGCGGTCGGGGACCCCGTCGAGGCCTACAGCGACACCGTTCCCGCCGGGATCGTGGTCAGCGTCTCCGAGGCCGAGGGGACCTCGGTGCCGCACTCGACGGTCCCCGTGCTGACGGTCTCGCAGGGCCCCGCCCCCGTGACGGTCCCGCAGGTCGTGGGTCTCGGGAAGGACGCCGCCCTCACGGCACTCACGGACCTGGGCCTGGACCCGAGCTCGACCGACGACTACTCCGAGACCGTCGCCGCGGGCCTCGTCATCAGCCAGACACCCGAGAACGGCACCGAGGGGCACCGCGGCGACAAGGTCGCGCTCGTCGTCTCTCTCGGCCCCCCGCTCGTCGAGATCCCGAACACCTACGGCCGCAACGTCACCGAGGCCGAGAAGATGCTCAAGGACGCGGGGTTCGTGGTCGAGATCCGGCACCCTCAGGGGATCAGCCCCCTCAACATCGTCTACGCGCAGGACCCGGCCGGGGGTTCGGGCAAGACCGCGCCCAAGGGGTCGACGATCGTCATCAACGTCTTCTGACCCGTCTCGCGAGGTGGAGGGCCCGCGTCGAGGTGGAGGGCCCGCCCCTCTCCCTCGACGGGTTCGCTCGACCTCGCGCACGGCACCACGACGCAGCCCGACGGCGGCGCACCCGCAGGTGCGCCGCCGTCGGGCTGCGTGGGGTCGTCCCGCGGAGGGGGACCGTTCAGCGGGCCTGGAGCATCTCCGCGACCTGGAACGCCATCTCGAGCGACTGCTGGTGGTTCAGGCGCGGGTCCACGAGGGTCTCGTAGCGCAGGGCGAGGCCCGCGTCGTCGATCTCCTCGCTGCCGCCCAGCACCTCGGTCACGTCGTCGCCCGTGAGCTCGACGTGCAGGCCACCGGGCACCGTGCCCAGGGCGCGGTGGACCTCGAAGAAGCCACGGACCTCGTCCAGGACGTCCTCGAGCCGGCGCGTCTTGTAGCCGCTGTCGGACGTGATGGTGTTGCCGTGCATGGGGTCGGTGACCCAGGTGACGGGCGCACCGGACTCGCGCGCGGCCTCCACGAGCGCGGGCAGCGCGTCACGGATCTTGCCCGCACCCATGCGCGTGATGAACGTCAGGCGACCGGGGGCCGCGTCCGGGTTGAGCTTGTCGATGAGGCGCAGCGCGTCGTCGGGGGCCGTGGTCGGGCCGAGCTTGACCCCGATCGGGTTGGCCACGCGCGACAGGAAGTCGACGTGAGCGCCGTCGAGCTGGCGGGTGCGCTCCCCGATCCACAGGAAGTGGCCCGAGGTGTCGTAGGCGTCGCCCGAGCGCGAGTCGATGCGTGTGAGCGACCGCTCGTAGTCGAGGATGAGCGCCTCGTGGCTCACGAAGAACTCCACGGTGCGCAGCGCGTCGAAGTCGACCCCGCAGGCCTTCATGAAGCGGATCGCGCGGTCGATCTCCGCGGCCGTGCTCTCGTAGCGCGCGTAGGCCGGGTTGCGCATGAAGCCGCGGTTCCACTCGTGCACCTGGCGCAGGTCAGCGAACCCGCCGCCCGTGAACGCCCGGACCACGTTGAGCGTGGCCGACGAGATCCGGTAGGCCTGCATCAGGCGCTCGGGGTCGGGGACCCGGTCCTCGGGCGTGAACGCGTGCCCGTTGACCATGTCGCCGCGGTACGCGGGCAGCGTGACACCCTCGCGCGTCTCGTCGTTCGAGCTGCGCGGCTTGGCGTACTGCCCCGCGAGCCGGCCCATCTTCACGACGGGCATGCTCGCGCCGTGCGTGAGGATCACGGCCATCTGCAGGATGGTGCGGACCTTGTTGCGGATGCGCAGGGCGTTCGCGTCCGCGAACGTCTCGGCGCAGTCGCCGCCCTGCAGGAGGAAGGCCTCGCCCCGGCCCGCGGCGGCGAGCCGCGAGCGCAGGGTGTCGGCCTCGGTGGGGACCACGAGCGGCGCGGAGGCCGCGAGCCGCGCGGACACGTCCGCGAGGGCTGCGGCGTCGGGCCACGTGGGTTGCTGCTGCGCGACGAGGGAACGGAACGCGTCCAGTCCCTGGTTGATCTCCGCGCCGGTCGTGGTCGCCATCAGCGGATCAGTGCTCCGCGGGGGCAGCCGGCACGAGGGGCTGGCCGATCTCGCCCAGCAGCTCGCCGAACCACTGCTGCGAGACGTCGAACGCCTTGCCGCCGGCGATGCGCGGGAACTCGATCGCGCGCAGGCGGTCGCCGTTCTCCTCGTCGTGACCGATCACGCCCGACTCGCCCTTGAACGCGCAGTCGACGGCGAGGTCCGTCATCGACTTGATGAGGCGCAGGTCCTCGGCGTTCGCGGCGGCCGCGCGCGAGTAGTAGCCCGACTTCTGGACCATGGTCTTCTCGGCGCCCAGCTTCTCCGCGAACTGCTTGGCGAACCAGGCACCCGGGTTGATGGTGTCGAGCTTGACGTGACCGAACGGGTCGCGCTCGACCGTCTCGCCCGACGCCTCGAGCTGCGCCACGATCTCGTTCATGCCGGCGCCCTCGGACAGGAAGATGTTGACGTTGCCGACCTCGTCCATGACGGTGCGCAGGCGCGCGGCCTCGGCCTCGATGTCGAGAGCGAGCTCGGGGACGAAGACGGCGTGGATGTCCCACCGCTCCTTGGTCAGGCCGATGCCCGGAACCCACTCCTGCGTGTCGAGCCACTTGCGGTACTCGGCGGCCGAGGCGGCGGTCAGCCACCCGCAGTGACGGCCCATGACCTCGTGCACGATCAGCATGCGCGGGCCCGAGCGGTGCTCGCCGATGATGTTGCGCGCGAACCCGGCGGCCTCCTCGGCCGCGGTCCACGCACCGAGCGACTGGCGGATCGGGATCACGTCGTTGTCGATCGTCTTGGGCAGGCCCACGACCGTGAGCTCGTAGTCGTTCTCGTGGAGGTAGGCCGCGAGGTCTGCCGCCGTGGTGTTCGTGTCGTCGCCACCGATGGTGTGCAGGACGTCGACGCCGTCGGCCTTGAGCTGCTCGGCCGCGACCTGCAGCGGGTCCTGGCCCTCCTGGACGAGGCCGCGCTTGACGCAGTCCTTCGCGTTGGTGAGCTTGACACGCGAGTTGCCGATCGGCGAGCCACCGAAGCGGTGCAGGACGCCCGCCTTCTTGCGGGTCTCCTCGTCGACGACGATCTTGGTGCCGGTCAGCAGGCCGTGGTAGCCGTGCTGGTAGGCGATGATCTCGACCTCGGGGGCGAGCTCGGTGTAGCGCTCGATCAGGCCACCCACCGCGGAGGACAGGCACGGGGCGAAACCACCGGCCGTCAGGAGTGCGACGCGACGGACCTGCCGACGATCAGACATAGCAAAGGAGCCTCTCGTTGAAGGATGCCGCCGTGCCTGCGTCGAGGGACGCCGGGGATCACCCGGGGCAGCGGGACGGCCTGCTCCCTCAGTCTACTGACGGCGCGGGCTCCTCCTGCGGCGGTTCCGGAACCTGGACGTCCGGGACCGGCCTGCCGCCGGGTGCTGCGGGCGAGGCCGGAGGTGTGGTAGCGGCGGGGCCGGCCGCGAGGCGCGCCTTGGCCGTCGCGGCGTAGATGTCGACGTACTCCTGGCCCGACAGGCTCATGATCGCGTACATGATCTCGTCCGCGACCGAGCGCAGGATGAAGCGGTCGTTCTCCATGCCCTTGTAGCGGCTGAAGTCGAGCGGCTCGCCGATCACGATCCCGATGCGCATGGGCTTGGGGATGACCTTGCCGATGGGCTGGGCGATGTTGGTGCCGATCATCGCGACGGGGACCACGGGCGCCCCGGACTCGAGCGCGAGCCGCGCGACGCCCGTCTTGCCCCGGTACAGGCGCCCGTCGGGGCTCCGGGTCCCCTCGGGGTAGATCCCGAACAGCTCGCCGTCGCCGAGGACCCTCAGGCCCGTGGTGAGCGCCGCCTCGCTGGCCTTCCCGCCTGCGCGGTCCACCGGGATGGTCCCCACGCCGCGCATGAAGCCGGCCGTCAGGCGCCCTTTGATCCCCTTGCCCGTGAAGTAGTCGGACTTGCCGAGGAACTGCACCTTGCGGTTCAGCACGAGAGGGAGGATGAACGAGTCGATGACCGCGAGGTGGTTGCTCGCGAGGATCGCGCCGCCCTCGTTGGGCACGTTCTCGACACCGCGCGTCCACGGACGGTAGAGCAGCCGGAGCAGGGGGCCGACCATCACCTGCTTCATGAACCAGTAGAACAACGTTCCTCCTTGGTGGCCCTCGCGAACACGAGGCGCTCTTCCGACTCTAGAGTGAACCCCATGGCCGCACCGAATGCAGGACCGCAGGGTGAGAACGACGGGAAGGACGACGCGATCGACCCGACCGGCACCGGACCGACCGACGGGTCGAGCACGCCCCACGACGACCTTCCCGACGTCGAGGCCCGCTGGGCCGACATCGTCGCGGACCTGTCCGACGTGTCCGCGGCGGCCGAGTCCGCGGCCGCGGACGGCACCGGCACCGGCCGTCCGGCGCCCACGGGCCCGCGCGACCTGCACGAGACCTTCCCCGTCGCGCCCTGGGTCCAGGCCCCGGGCCCCCGGGACTGGCCGACGACGCCCGACGTCGAGGACCTCGAGGACGCCGAGAGCCACTTCACCCCGCCGGACCCCGAGATCGGCATGGGGCGCGACCCGCTCATGACCATGGCCTGGGGCCTGGTCGCGGGCATCCCCGTGCTGCTGCTCGTCGGCATGGTCGTGCTCCGCCCCTTCCCGACGATCGTCGCGCAGGTCGCGGGCGGGCTGTTCCTGACGGGCCTGGCGGTGCTCCTCTGGCGCATGCCGCACCGCCGCGAGGACGACCACGCGGGACCGGGCGCCGTCGTCTGAGGGCGCGCTGCGCCGTCGGGCACGGGCCGCCACCGACGCGCCGCGCCCCGCCCGACGACGGCGCTCCCCCGGGAGCGACCGCTCCCCCGCGCGCAGCACGGCCCCGGCCTCACGCGGAAGCCGGGGCCGTCCGGGCGACTAGCTGCGGGCGAGGTCCGCCGCGCCGACGATGCCGGCCTCGTTGCCCTGCTGGGCGAGGTCGATCTGCGCCTCGGGGCGGTGCCCGCGGGCCGAGAGCTGGTCCGCGAAGGCCTTGCGGACGGGCTGGAGCAGGAGGTCGCCCGCCGCGCCCACGCCGCCGCCGATGACGATCAGCTCGGGGTCGAGCAGCGCCGTGACCGACGCGGCCCCCTCGCCGATCCAGCGGCCCAGGGTCGCGAGCAGCTCGATCGCGAGCTCGTCGCCCGCCTGCGCGGCCTGCGTGATCTGGGGACCGTTGAGCTTGGACGGGTCGCCGCCCGCGAGCTCGAGGAGGACGCCGGCACGGTCGGGCTGTGCGATGAGCGCGGCCTGGCCGTCACGCACGAGAGCGCTCCCGGAGGCGTACTGCTCCCAGCACCCCTCGTGGCCGCAGCCGCAGTAGTGCCCGCCGGGCACGACGCGCATGTGGCCGACCTCGGCCGCCACGCCCCAGCGCCCGCGCACGAGCTTGCGGTCGACGATGATCGCGCCACCGAGCCCCGTGCCGACGGTGAGCATGAGCATGTCCGAGGCGTCGCGGCCCGCGCCGAACGCGAACTCGGCCCAGCCGGCCGCGTTGGCGTCGTTCTCGACGACGATCTTGACGTCGTCGTCACCGATGAGCGTGCGGACCTTGTCGGCCAGCGGGTACTCGCGCCACGCGATGTTGGGGGCGAAGAGGACCGAGGTACGGTCAGGGCTCACGAAGCCGGCCGCGGCAAGGCCCATGGCCTCGACCTGGAACTCCTTGGACAGCTCCGCGTAGACGTCCGCGACCGCCGCGTCGATGCTCGCGACGTCGTCGGGCTCGGTGTCGCGACGCGTCTGCGCAAGGATCGTGCCGTTCTCGTCGACCACACCCGCGGCGATCTTCGTTCCGCCGATGTCGACTCCGATGGCATGCATGTCAGGTCCTCACTCACGTAGCGGTCTGGAACTCCCGATGAGAACACCAGCCGGTAACGGTTGTGCACCGCCTCGGCATCGGTTCTGCGTACGTCCGTCGGCTCCGAAGTCCGGTCGCTCCCGGTCTTCACCCAGGTACGGCCTGAAATCTTGCGCAACAGCGCACAGCACCATGAAGAGTACCGACTCGGAGGCGGTCAACGACACTTGCGACCTGTGGGTACTGTTCTCACACCGTCGACTTCTGCCACTGGAGCCAGCATGGACGAGTTCAGCGCACCGCGCATCATCGATGTCGATCCTCTCGACAACCTCAACGACCTCTTCGCGACCCGCGTCGCCGCCGGGCCAGACCTCCCCATGATCGAGGTCAAGAGCGGGCCTGGCGCCCCCTGGAAGACCCTCTCGGCACGGGAGGTCGACACCGACGTCGTCTCCGTGGCCAAGGGCCTCGTCGCACTGGGCATCGAGCCCGGCGACCACGTCGGCATCATGTCCCGCACGCGCTACGAGTGGACGCTCCTCGACTGGGCGACCTGGGCCGCGGGCGCGGTGCCCGTCCCCCTGTACGAGACCTCGAGCGCCGAGCAGGTCCAGTGGATCCTCTCGGACGCCGCCGTCAAGCTGCTCGTCGTCGAGTCCCCCGCGAACGCCGCAACGGTCGCCGAGGTCCGTGAGCAGGCTCCCGAGCTCCGCGACGTGTTCGTGATCGACGACGGCGGGATCGCCGCGCTCAAGGAGGCGGGCAAGGACGTCGGCGACGACGAGATCGCCCGCCGCCGAGGCCTCGCGAACCTCGCCGACGTCGCGACCATCATCTACACCTCGGGCACGACCGGCCGCCCCAAGGGCGCCGAGCTCACGCACGAGAACTTCTACTCGCTGACCGTCAACGCGGTCGAGGCGCTGCCCGAGGTCTTCGCCGAGGCCAACGGCCGGACGCTGCTCTTCATGCCGCTCGCGCACGTGTTCGCGCGCTTCATCGGCGTGCTCGTCGTCGCGGGCGGCACGGTGCTCGGCCACACTCCGGACACCAAGACCCTCCTCGAGGACCTGGGCGAGTTCAGGCCGACGTACATCCTCTCGGTGCCCCGCGTGTTCGAGAAGGTCTACAACTCCTCGGAGCAGAAGGCCGCCGCGGGCGGCAAGGTCAAGATCTTCCACTGGGCCGCCGCGACCGCGATCGCCTGGTCGCGCGCGCTCGACGAACCCCAGGGACCGGGGCTCGGCCTCAAGATCCAGCACAAGGTCGCCGACGCGCTCGTCTACAAGAAGCTGCGCGCGGCGCTCGGAGGCCAGACCAAGTGGGCCGTCTCGGGCGGCGCGCCGCTCGGCGAGCGCCTCGGCCACTTCTACCGCGGCATCGGCGTGCGCATCCTCGAGGGCTACGGCCTGACCGAGTCCACCGCCCCGACCTCGGTCAACCGGCCCACGGCGACCAAGATCGGGACCGTCGGTCCCCAGCTCCCCGGCTGCGGCGCGAAGATCGCGGAGGACGGCGAGATCCTCCTCCAGGGGCACCACGTCTTCCGCGGCTACCACAACAACCCCCAGGCCACGGCCGACGCGTTCGTCGACGGCTGGTTCCGCACGGGCGACCTGGGCTCGCTCGACGAGGACGGCTTCCTGCGCATCACGGGTCGCAAGAAGGAGATCATCGTGACCGCGGGCGGCAAGAACGTCGCCCCGGCCGTGCTCGAGGACCGCATCCGCGCGCACGCGCTCGTGAGCCAGTGCGTGGTCGTCGGCGACGGGCAGCCGTTCATCGGCGCCCTCGTGACGCTCGACCCCGAGGGCCTGCCGGGCTGGCTCGCGATGCACGGCAAGGAGCCCATGAGCGTCGACGCCGCGGCGCTCGACGTGGACGTCCTCGCGGCGCTCGACACCGCGGTGGACCGCGCCAACAAGGCCGTCTCGCGCGCAGAGTCGATCCGCAAGTTCACCATCCTGGCCACCGACTTCACGGTCGAGAACGGCTACCTGACGCCGTCGCTCAAGGTCAAGCGCAACGTCGTGCTCAAGGACTTCTCGGTCGAGGTCGACGCGATCTACTCGGGCGTGCCCGCGCAGTGACCTGAGCCCCCCGCGTGCCCGGACGGCCGGTCCCCTCCCAGGGGGCCGGCCGTCCGTGCGTCGCGACGGACCCGCCGACGGCGACGGTCCCACCCGCCAAGGGTGACGGTCCCCCAGGGGCCTCAGAGCCGCGCGAGCCGCCCGACGAGGGCGGGCGAGCCGATCGCGACCGCCCCCATGGCCTGGACGTCGTCGGCGACCTCGCGGTCGCTCGTGACGACCGCCACCGGCCGCCCCTCGGGCTCCGCGGCGACCAGGCGCCGGATCAGGTGGTCGGCGATCTCCCCGGACGAGAACAGGACCCGGACCCCGCGCGTGCTCGCGGGCGGCATGTGGCCCAGCTCCTGGCCGTCGAAGCAGCACGTGACCTCGGCGCCCGTGCGCGAGGCGATGCGCACGAGCCCGTCGACGAGGCGGCGCCGCTGCTGCGCGAGCGTGAGCGTGCCGAACCCCGTCTTGCTGACGTTGTACCCGTCGACGATCAGGTGCATCTGGGGCACGGCGAGCACGTCGTCGAGCAGCGCCGGGTCGTCGCCCGCGCGGCCGCGCGAGCCCGGTCGCGTCGTGCCGCCCGTGCCGTGCCCGGCGGCGTCGACCTCGACGGGGGCCACGGTGTCGCCCGGGCGCAGCGTGGTCGGGGGGATCCCGAGCTCGCGGCGGAGCCCGACCGCCGCGTCGACGACCGTCTCCAGGAGCAGGCGTGCCCGCGCGTTGGCGAGCTCGGCCCCGGTGTGCGTGAGCGTGCGCGCCTCGTCGCGGGCCGCGTGGGCACGTTCGAGCGTGACCGCGGCCTCACGTCGCTCCGCGGCCGCCAGGGCGGCGAGCGCCTCGGCGGCCTGTGCGCGTTCGTCGGCGTCGGTGCGGGCGGCGCGCGCCTCGGAACGGGCACGGTCGGCGTCCGAGCGCAGCCTGCGCTCGGTCCGGCGCAGGCTCGCGAGCTCCGCACGGGCCTCCTCGAGCGCGGCACGGTCGGCCGCGGCGGCGCGCTTGGCCGCGTCGAGCTCGGCAAGGGCCTTGTCGCGCTCCGTGACGGCTCGGTCGACCTCCTGGGACCGGCGCGCCTCGTGCTCGCGCTCCTGGGCGTCCTGGTGCGCTCGTTCGAGGTACCTCTCCCAGCCGTCCGGGCGCAGCAGGAACGCCCCGACGGCCAGGTCCACGGCGTCTCCGGCACTGTCCCGGGCGGCCGAGGGCGCGGGGGTGGCTTCCGCGTCCTGCCCGACGGCGTCGCTCCCCCCGGGCGCGGACGTGCCGTCGGGTTCCCGGCTGTCGGACGCGACGGACGCAGCGGACCCGGCGGTCGTGCCGGCAGAGTCGGCACCCGGGGCGGGAGCGGCCTCGTCGTCGCCCGGCCCGGCCGACGTGCCGGGGCCGGTCGTCGCGGTGGCCGCGGTGCCGTCGGGCACGAGCTCGCGCGCCTCCCCCGGGTGTGCGGCGCTCCACGCGGCCGCGACCGCGGACCGGAACGACGGGCTCGTCTCGAGCGCCTGCCAGAGCGGGACCGCGCCGGACGCGGCGCGTCGGCGCGGCGCGAACGTCCTGACGCGGCGCAGCGCGGCCGGGACCGTCGCGCTGGGCCATGCACCGAGGGTGCGGGCGGCCAGCTCGAGGAGCTGGGTGCGGACCTCGGGCGGGACGGGCGGACGCGGGAGGTCGCCCTCTGGCGGCGACCCCGCGGACTCGCCCGGGAGCAGGTCGGCCGAGCGCGGCGCAGCGTCCTTGTTGTCCCGACTCGTCCCATCCATGGGTCAACACTACGGGCCGACGGGGCGTCGGGTCCCGACGACGCGGCGCGGGTGCGCAGCGCGTCCTACCCGTTCGCCGCCGGGCGTGTCGGTGCCCCCGGGTACGTTCGGGCCCATGCCGTCCCCGACCGCCGCAGCCTCGGCCGCTCCCCCGCAGCTCTCGGTCCGATCATTCACCCCCGACGTCGCCCCCGGGAGCACGCCCGTCCAGCTCGGCCTCGACGAGCTGGGCACCCCGCTGCAGGACGTCACGTTCGTCGTGGTGGACCTCGAGACGACGGGAGGCTCGCCCGCCTCGGCGGGCATCACGGAGATCGGCGCCGTCAAGGTCCGCGGCGGCGACGTCCTCGGCGAGTTCCAGACCCTCGTCAACCCCGGCACGCCCGTCCCGGCGTTCATCGCCCGCCTGACCGGGATCAGCACCGCGATGGTCGCGACCGCGCCCCCGATCGAGGCCGTGCTGCCCTCCTTCCTCGAGTTCTCCCGGGGTGCGGTCCTGGTCGCGCACAACGCGCCGTTCGACATCGGGTTCCTCAAGGCAGCCGCTCGCGGCGCGGGCTACGACTGGCCCGGCAACCAGGTCCTCGACACGGTCCCCCTCGCCCGGCGCGTCGTGACACGCGACGAGGCCCCCAACCACAAGCTCTCGACGCTCGCCGCGCTCTTCCACGCGGCCGTGACCCCCGAGCACCGGGCGCTGGCCGACGCGCGCGCCACGGTCGACGTCCTGCACGCGCTGCTCGAACGCCTCGCCCCGTTCGGCATCACCCACCTCGAGGACCTCGCGACCGCGACCGACCCGGTCCCGCCGAACGTCCGGCGCAAGCGGACGCTCGCCGACGGGCTCCCGGACGCACCGGGCGTCTACCTGTTCCGCGGACCGGGCGAGGAGGTCCTGTACGTGGGCACGTCGACCTCGATCCGGCGCCGGGTCCGCAGCTACTTCACGGCCGCGGAGAAGCGCAGCCGCATGACCGAGATGGTGCGCATCGCGCACGCCGTGACGCCCGTCGTGTGCGCGACCGTGCTGGAGGCCCAGGTCCGGGAGCTGCGGCTCATCGCCGAGCACGCGCCGCGCTACAACCGTCGCTCCAAGTTCCCCGAGCGCATGAGCTGGGTGCGTCTGACGCGCGAGCACCACCCGCGGCTCTCGATCGTCCAGGACGTGAGGCCCGACGCCGCGCACATCGGCCCCTACTCGTCGCGGCGCCAGGCTCAGCAGGCGATCGACGCGCTGCACGACGCGCTCCCCCTGCGCCAGTGCACGCCTCGCCTGCCGCTGCTGCCCGCACCGGGGGCCAGCGCGTGCGCGCTCGCCGAGATGGGGCGGTGCGGGGCCCCCTGCACCACGGCGCAGGAGCAGCACGGCTACCCCGCCATCGTGGGACGCGCACGGGCGACGCTGCTCGCGGACCCGAGCGACGTCGTCGAGCCCCTGACCGCCCGGATCGCCGCGCTCGCCGCCGACGAGCGCTACGAGCAGGCCGCCGAGGTCACCGCGCGGCTCGAGGCGTTCCTGCTCGGGGCCGGGCGCGCGCAACGCCTCGGGCCGCTCGCGGAGTGCGCCGAGCTCGTCGCCGCCAAGCCCCTCGACCGGGGAGGGTGGGAGATCGTGGTGGTGCGGCACGCGCGCCTCGCGGCGACCGGGGTCTCGGCTCCGGGCACCGACCCGTGGCCGACCGTCGAGGCGCTCGTCGCGACCGCCGAGGAGGTCGCGGCGCCCGTCGCCCCCGCGCCCGCCTGCCACCCGCACGAGGCCGAGCTCGTCCTCGGCTGGCTGGAGCAGCCCGGGGTCCGGCTCGTCGACGTGACCCACCCGCTCGCCTGGCCCGTCCGCTCGGCACGCGCCTTCGCGGACCGCGACCGCACCGCGCAGCGCGTCGCCCAGCACGTCGAGGCTAGATTGGACCCCGGCCCGTCGGACGACGAGCCCCGCGCCTCGGACCCGACGGAGGACCCATGCTGACCGCGATCGTGCTCATCGACACCGAACCGAACCTCATCCCCGAGGTGGCCTCGCAGGTCGCCTCGCTCCGCGGTGTCAGCGAGGTCTACTCGGTCACCGGGAAGGCCGACCTCGTGGCCATGGTCCGCGTCAAGGAGCACGACGACCTCGCCGACGTGATCGCCGACCGCGTCAGCAAGATCGAGGGCGTGCTGCGCACCGAGACCTTCATCGCGTTCCGCGCGTACTCGGACGTCGACCTCGAGCAGGCGTTCGCCCTGGGGCTCGACGACTGAACCCACGCACGAGGGCGGGGCGCGGACGGTGTCCCGCCCGTGCCCCGCCCTCGTCCGTCGCCCGATGAGCCCGGCGAGCCCGGCACCGGGCGCACCGGGCCGGGCGCGTCCTCACCGCGTCGAGGCGGCGACCCAACGCTCCAGGACCCCCGCTGCCGCACCCGAGTCGACGCTCGTCGCCGCGTGCGCCATGCCCGCGCGCAGGCGCTCGACGAGGGTCCCCTCGGCGGTACCGGGCAGGCTCGCGTCCGCGACGAGCGCGGCCGCGGCGTTGAGCAGCACGGTCTCCCGGACGGGTCCTGTCTCGCCCGCCAGCACGCGACGCGCGACCTCGGCGTTGAACGCCGCGTCGGCCCCGCGCAGGTCCTCGACAGAGATCCGCTGGAGGCCCAGCTCGGCCGCGGCGTCGAGCGACCGGGTCGTGACGGAGCCGTCACGCACCTCCCAGACGGTCGAGGTGCCGGTCGCCGCGAGCTCGTCGAGGCCGTCGTCCCCGCGGAACACGAGGGCCGAGGTGCCGCGCGACGCGAAGACGCCGGCCACGAGCGGGGCCATGCGCGCGTCGGCGACGCCGACAGCGGTCGCAGGGGGTTGGGCCGGGTTCGTCAGGGGCCCGAGGAAGTTGAACGCCGTCGGGATCCCGAGCTCCTTGCGCGCGACCGCCGAGTGCCGGAACGAGGGGTGGAAGACCTGCGCGAAGCAGAACGTGATGCCCACCTCGTCGACCAGCTGCGTGACCCGCTCCGGGGACTGGTCGAGGCGGATGCCCAGGACCTCGAGGACGTCCGCCGAGCCCGACGACGACGACGCCGCCCGGTTGCCGTGCTTGACGACGCGGACGCCCGTCCCGGCGATCACGACCGCGGCCATGGTCGAGACGTTCACCGTGTGCGCACGGTCGCCGCCCGTCCCGACGATGTCCACCGTGGGGCCCTGGACCGTGAACCGGGTCGCGTGCGCGAGCATCGCGTCGGCCAGGCCGCGCAGCTCGCCCACGGTCTCGCCCTTGGACCGCAGCGCGACGAGGAAGGCCGCGAGACGGACGGGGCTGACCTCTCCCGACAGGACCATGCCCATGGCCCACGCCGTCAGCTCCGGGCTCAGCTCGTGCCCGGCGATGAGCTCGGACAGGAGACCCGGCCACGACGGCGCCGTCTGCTCAGGCACCAGGGAGACGCCCTGGGGTGCGAGGACGGACGGGACGGTTGCCGGAGTGCCCGGTGTCGTGGTCACGGGATCTGCCCTTCATGAGGTCATTCGATCAGCGAGACGATCGCTCGCTGCAGCTCGATCGCGTCGAACGGCCGGGGGACGGCCTCGTCGGCGAGCGACCACGATGCTAGCCAACCGTCCTGGGGCCTGCCGGTGAGGACCAGAACCGGCGGGCACCGGAAGATCTCGTTCTTGAGCTGGCGGCACAGTCCCATGCCGCCGGCCTTGTCGGCCTCGCCGTCGAGGACGAGGAGGTCCCACCCGCCGGCGTCGGCCGCGGCCACGACCGCGGTGGAGGTCGCGACCTCCTTCCAGACGATGTCCGGTGCTCCCGCCCGGACACGACGCCCGACGGCGAGGCGCACCTGCTCCCGCACCGTCACGTCGTCGCTGTAGAGCAGGATGTGCGGCGCGCGCGCGGCCTGGACCGGCCCGACCTCGGACAGCGTGTCCTGCTCCGGGTGGGTGGTCGTCAGGTCGCTCGTCGTCGACGTCATCGTCGCCTCCTTCTGGGTCGGGTCTCGTCCGGTTCCGGTCGAGCCTGCTCGTGCCTGCCGGTCGTCCGGTGGGAGACCACCGCGATCGCCGAGCCGGAGGCACAGCACTCCTGGGAATCTTGGCACGTCACGGGCCCGGGCGACATCCTCGCGCGCCGGGGCGGACGCGGGTGTTCCAGGCCGTGGTCACGACCCCCGAGATACCGCCGTTTCATGGCACTTCAACGGGATCCGTCATGAAGTGCAGGGCTTGGTGGGAGAATCTGGAGAGTTTGTGAGATTCGCCGCGCGCCACCCCCCGATCCAGTGGTCCAAATCGCTCCCGGGTCGGCCATAATGGCTGATGTGTCGACCGCAACGGCTGCCCCCCACGCCCACCAGCACGTGAGCGTCAACCGACCGAACCCTGTCTCGGTCGGGACGATCGTGTGGCTGGCCAGCGAGCTCATGTTCTTCGCTGGACTGTTCGCTATGTACTTCACCGCTCGATCGGTGATACCCGCCGAGGAGTGGGCCTCTCAGACCGAGAAGCTCAACATCCCCTTCGCCGTGATCAACACGTCGGTCCTGGTGCTGTCCTCCGTGACGTGCCAGCTGGGTGTCCTCGCGGCGGAGCGTTTCCAGCCCGTCCGCACCGGATCGATCTTCCAGGTCAACCGGTGGGGGATGAACGAGTGGATCACGCTCACGTACCTCATGGGTGCGTTCTTCATCGGCGGTCAGGTCTACGAGTACGCCGAGCTCGTGCACGAGGGACTCACCATCTCGTCGCACCCCTACGGCTCGGTCTTCTTCCTGGCCACGGGCTTCCACGGACTCCACGTCGTGGGTGGTCTGATCGCCTTCCTGTTCCTTCTCGGTCGGTCCTTCGCCGCCAAGAACTTCGGGCACCACGAGGCCACCACCGGCATCGTGACGTCCTACTACTGGCACTTCGTCGACGTCGTGTGGATCGCACTCTTCTTCGTGATCTACATCCTCCGCTGACGCGGTGACGCCCGCGGCACCGATGCCCGGACAACCACATCTGCCCCCTGCACCCCCCACTTGCGAGACGAGGATCATTTCGTGAAGGCACTCGCCGCCCGCAGGCACCACCGCTTCGCACCGGTCGTGCTGCTGCTGCTGGCGCTGCTGGTCACCGGCGGCGTCTACGCCGCCTTTGCCCCGAGTCCAGCCAGCGCTGACAGCGCCAGCACCGAGGACATCGAGACAGGCCAGAAGCTTTTCCAGGCGAACTGCGCCACCTGCCACGGCCCCAGCGCCGAGGGATCGGACACCGTCCCGTCCCTCGTCGGCGTCGGAGCGGCCGCTGTCGACTTCCAGGTGTCGACCGGTCGTATGCCCATGCAGATGGAAGGCCCTCAGGCCATCCAGAAGCCGCGCCAGTTCGACGAGGAGCAGACGGCGCAGCTCGCTGCGTACGTCGCCTCCCTGGGCGCCGGCCCGGCGATCCCCACGGACGAGCAGGTCGACGCCTCGCTCGGTGACCCGTCGAACGGTGCTGCGGTCTTCCGCACCAACTGCGCGATGTGCCACAACGCCGTCGGTGCGGGCGGTGCCCTCTCCGAGGGCAAGTTCGCCCCCGCGCTGTGGGAGACCTCGGAGCGCAACATCTACCAGGCGATGCAGACCGGACCGCAGTCCATGCCGGTCTTCAACGACATGAACGTGACCCCCGACGAGAAGCGCGACGTCATCGCCTACCTCGTCGAGCAGCGCGACGGTTCCGCCGGTGGACTCGACCTTGGTTCTCTCGGCCCCGTCAGCGAGGGCCTCTGGGTGTGGATCGTGGGCATGGGCCTGCTGATCGGCGCCGCTGTGTGGATCGGAGCGAAGTCGTCGTGAGCGACAACCAGAACTCGACGGACCTGACGAAGCAGGACGGGCACGAGCTCGACCGCTTCCAGGATCCGGGAATCCCGGCTCACAAGAGCCGGATGGCAGACCGTGACCCCCGGGCCGCCAAGCGTGCCGAGAAGCAGGTCGTGATCCTCTTCACGATCTCCATCATCGGCACCATCGGCATGCTGGTCGCGTTCTTCGCGCTGCCCGAGGACACCTCGATCGCGGGGATCCGGACGGCGAACCTCGTCATCGGGCTCGGCCTGGCCTTCTCGCTGCTCGGCATCGGCCTCGCCGCCGTGCACTGGGCCAAGACCCTCATGTCGGATCACGAGCACGTCGACGAGCGGCACGGCCAGCGCAGCTCGGACGCCGTCCGCGCCGAGGCCGTGCAGGCCCTCACCGAGGGTGCGCAGGACTCCGGCATCGGCCGTCGTGGCGTGCTCAAGGGCGCGGTCGTGACCGCCCTCGCGCTGTTCCCGCTCGCGATCGCTGTTCCCCTCGTGGCCGAGGTGGGTGGAGACTGGAACGTCAACAAGTTCCGTCACACCCTCTGGAAGCCCAAGATGCGCCTCGCGCTCGACCCCTCGGGCCGCCCGATCAAGGCCGAGGACGTCACGATCGGCAGCGCCTTCCACGTCATCCCCGACGTGCCGGAAGAGGTGCGCACCTCGCACGAGTGGATCTCCGAGAAGGCCAAGGCCATCGTCCTGATGGTGCGTCTCGACCCCCGCGACCTCACCGAGGCCGAGGACCGCAAGGACTGGTCGTACGACGGCATCGTCGCCTACTCCAAGGTCTGCACCCACGTCGGTTGCCCGGTCGCGCTCTACGAGCAGCAGACGCACCACCTGCTGTGCCCGTGCCACCAGTCGACCTTCGACGTCGCGGACGGCGCCAAGGTCGTCTTCGGCCCCGCCAAGCGGCCGCTCCCGCAGCTGCCGATCACCGTTGACGACGAGGGCTACCTGATCGCGCAGAGCGACTTCCTGGAGCCCGTCGGACCGAGCTACTGGGAGCGCCTCAAGTGAGCACCAGCACCGCGGGACCCGCTGAAGCGACCGCAGACTATCTGGACCAGCGGACCGGCATCGCCGGGGCCGTCAAGGAGTTCGCCCGCAAGGTCTTCCCGGACCACTGGTCGTTCCTCCTGGGCGAGATCGCCCTCTACTCGTTCGTCGTCCTCATCCTCTCGGGCTTCTTCCTGACGATGTTCTTCGTGCCGAGCATGGGCCTGGTCACGTACCACGGCGAGCCCGCCACGATGGACGGCCAGCTCATGTCCGAGGCCTTCGCCTCAACGCTGCACACCTCGTTCGAGGTGCGCGGCGGTCTCCTGATGCGTCAGATCCACCACTGGTCGGCCCTGCTCTTCATGGCCGCGATCGTGACGCACATGATGCGCGTCTTCTTCACCGGCGCGTTCCGCAAGCCGCGTGAGCTCAACTGGATGGTCGGGTTCCTCCTGATGATCCTCGGCCTCGCCGCCGGCTTCACGGGCTACTCGCTCCCTGACGACGTGCTCTCCGGCAACGGTCTGCGCATCACCGACGGCGTGGTCAAGTCGATCCCGATCATCGGGTCGTACATGTCGTACTTCATCTTCGGTGGCGAGTTCCCGGGCGAGCACATCATCCCGAGGCTCTTCACGCTGCACATCCTCGTGGTTCCCGGCCTCATCCTGGCGCTCGTGGCCCTCCACCTGTTCTTCGTCGTGCTGCACAAGCACACGCAGTACCCGGGTGGCGGCCGCACCAACGCCAACGTGGTCGGCTTCCCGCTGTTCCCCGTGTACGTCGCCAAGGCCGGTGGCTTCTTCTTCGTGGTGTTCGGCGTCATCGCCGCGATGGGCGCCACGATGGCCATCAACAACGTCTGGAACTACGGTCCGTACGACCCCTCCCCCGTCTCGGCCGGTGCTCAGCCCGACTGGTACATGCTGTTCCTCGAGGGCTCGCTACGACTCATGCCGGGCCAGACCGAGTTCGTGATCGCGGGCTACACGCTCTCGCTGAACGTCCTGATCCCGGCGGTCGTGATCCCGGGTCTGCTGTTCACGTTCCTCGCTGTCTACCCGTTCCTCGAGGCGGCCGTGACCAAGGACAAGCGCGAGCACCACGTGCTCGACCGTCCGCGCAACGTCCCGGTCCGTACGGGCCTGGGCGTCGGCTTCCTGACGGCGTTCATCATCCTGGCCCTCGCGGGTTCGAACGACCTCATCGCGACGCACTTCCACCTGTCGATCAACTCGATCACCTGGGTGTTCCGTGTGCTGCTCTTCGTCGGCCCGGTGATCGCGTTCTGGATCACCAAGCGCATCTGCCTCGGGCTGCAGCGCAAGGACCGCGAGCTCGTCCTGCACGGTCACGAGACCGGTCGCATCGTGCGCTTCGCGCACGGTGAGTACATCGAGGTCCACCGTCCGCTCGACGACCAGGAGCGCTGGCTCCGTGTGAACTACACGGCGCACGCTCCCCTGGAGATCGAGCCGGCGACCGACTCTCGCGGTGTCCGCCGCAAGGGCTACAAGAAGGACCGCCGGATGCAGCGCCTGTCGCGCTTCTTCTACGAGGACCGGGTCGAGCCCGTGACCCCCTCCGAGGTGGCGGCGTCCCACTCGCACGGCGAGCACGACGCGCTCGGCGCCGCGGAGACCACGCACGCCGTGGAGTCCGGCTCCGCGGTGGGCGGCGGCAGCCACATCGTCAGCCCTGACGACACCGGCACCACCAAGCACTGACCGCTCCCCCTGCGGAGCACGACGACCCGTGAGACGGACCGGCACCAGCCGGAACATCTCACGGGTCGTTCGCGTTCCACGGGTGTCGTGTTCGCTCGGTTTAGCACCGGCCGAACCTTTCGCCACAGTTGTCGCACCGTCCGCTGTGCGGCGCACCGATCCAGGAGGCATTCCGGCATGGCTGTCTACACCCTTCCCGAGCTGTCGTACGACTACGGCGCACTCGAGCCCCACATCTCCGGCCGCATCATGGAGCTGCACCACTCCAAGC
>NZ_JBHVOS010000036.1:0-30199 GCF_042887685.1 Oerskovia sp. NPDC057915
CGCCCGACGGCGCCGCTCCCCTCACGGGGGGAGCGGCGCCGTCGGGCGTTCGCGTGCGGTGACAGGGACTCGCTACGCGCGCATGGTCTGGCCGCGACCGTCCACGAAGTCACCCGTCACGAGGAACGTCACGCGCTGGGCGATCGAGACCCCGTGGTCGCCGAACCGCTCGTAGTAGCGACCCACGAGGGTCACGTCGATCGTCTCCTGGGCGGTGCCGGTCCAGTCCGGGCCGAGCAGCGCCGCGAAGGTGTCCTGGTGGAGGTGGTCCAGCAGGTCGTCGTCGCGCTCGACGTTGGCCGCGACCGTCAGGTCCCGCGTCGTGAGCAGCGTCGTGGTGCGGCGCGCGACCCGGGTCGCGGCGTCGTGCATCTGGGAGAACGTCCCCTCCAGCAGGGGGTGGATCGCGTGCGCCGGGTAGCGACCCCGCGCGACCTGGGCGACGTGCCGGGCGAGGTCGCCCATGCGTTCCAGGGTCGCGCTCATGCGCAGGGCGCTCACGACGACGCGCAGGTCCGTCGCGACAGGCTGCTGCTGCGCGAGCAGCAGCACGCACCGCTCGTCGAGCTCACGCTCCAGGGCGTCGATCGCGTGGTCCGACGCGATGACGGACTGTGCGAGCTGGAGGTCTGCGGTGAGCAGCGCCGTCCCGGCTCGACTGATGGCCGACTCGACCAGCCGACTCATCTCGGCGAGGTCGTCACCGACCTGCTTGAGCTCGGCCTCGAAGATTTCCCGCATCGCTTCCCTTTCCTGGTGACCAGCAGAGTCCACCATGACAGGCGCGATGAACGGGGAGATGAACGGTCAGGTGAACGCTGGGACGACGCCACGTGAACTCTTGGACACGCGTCCCTCCGCCGGCCCGGAGTGGTCGGGCGGCCTCGTGGGACGACCGTACGCTGGTGGTGTGGAAGGAATCCAGGAGGGTGTCGGGCTGCTCGTCGCAGGAGTCATCGGGCTCCTCGTCGGCGTCTTCGCGACGCTCGCGTTCCGGTTCAGCGAGCGCACCCTGCGGCGCATGCCCGACGAGGAGGCGCCCGAGCTCGACGAGGGGCTGGTCCGTGTCCTCGCGGTGCTGCGCTCGGCGGCCGTCGTGCTCGACGCCGAGGGGGAGGTCGTGCGGGCGAGCCCGCCGGCGTACGCGCTGGGCGTGGTCCGCGGCGACGCGATCGTGCACACCCCGATCCTCGACATGATCGAGGAGGTCCAGCGCGACGGCGTGATCCGCGACGAGGAGCTCGAGCTCCCGCGCGGACCTGTCGGGCGCGGCATGGTCATGCTCCAGGTGCGGGTCGCGCAGGTCGGTCCCCACCACATCCTGGTGCTCGCCGAGGACCGGACCGAGGCGCGTCGCGTCGACGCGATCCGTCGCGACTTCGTCGTCAACGTGTCGCACGAGCTCAAGACGCCCGTGGGCGCGCTCGCGCTGCTCGCCGAGACCGTGCAGGACGCCGCGGACGACCCGGTCGCCGTCCGCAGGTTCACGGGCCGCATGCAGCAGGAGGCGACCCGGCTGTCCGCGCTGGTCCAGGAGATCATCGAGCTCTCGCGCCTCCAGGTGGCGGGAGCCCTCCAGGCCGTCACGACGGTGCCCGTGGGCGGGGTCGTCGAGGAGTCGGTCGACCGCGCCCGCACCAACGCCCAGGGCAAGGGCATCGTCCTGACCGTCGGTGGGGACCTCGACGCCGTGGTCTACGGCGACCACGCGCTGCTCGTGACGGCGGTGCGCAACCTGCTCGACAACGCGGTCGCCTACTCGGGCGAGAACACCCGTGTCGGGGTCGGTGTGAGCGTGGTCGGCGACCTCGTCGAGATCGCGGTCGTCGACCAGGGCATCGGCATCTCCGAGGGCGAGCAGCAGCGCGTGTTCGAGCGCTTCTACCGGGTGGACCCGGCGCGCTCGCGCGACACGGGTGGGACGGGGCTGGGGCTCAGCATCGTCAAGCACATCGCGGCCGACCACGGCGGCGAGGTGACCATGTGGTCCGAGCCGGGTCGTGGGTCGACGTTCACGCTGCGCATCCCGGCGGCGAACCCGACCGCCGAGGGGTTCGAGAGCAGCCCCGACCGCGACGGGGACGACGCCGCCGAGACCTCCGACCTCACGGAAGCGGCCGCCCCGGCGGCCCCCGGTGACACGGCCGACCCGGGCCGCACGACCACCTCGGGCGGCACCGCCGACCCGGGCGACCCGATCGCCCCCGGCGGTCCGGTCGACCACGACGACCCCACGAACCCCGGCCTCGCACCCACCCGGGCGCAGGGCCCCCAGGCAGGTCCCCATCAGGGCACGTCCCCCAGAACCAAGGAGGTGGGTGCGTGACGCGCATCCTGGTCGTCGAGGACGAGGAGTCGTACCGCGACCCTCTGACCTACCAGCTGGCCCGCGAGGGCTTCGACGTCGTCGAGGCGGCGACGGGGCCCGAGGCCCTGGCCGCGTACGACGCCGGGGGAGCGGACCTCGTGCTGCTCGACCTCATGCTCCCGGGCCTGAGCGGCACCGAGGTGTGCCGCGAGCTGCGCCAGCGCGGCAACGTGCCCGTCATCATGCTCACGGCCAAGGACTCGGAGATCGACAAGGTCGTGGGCCTCGAGCTCGGGGCCGACGACTACGTGACCAAGCCCTACTCGTTCCGCGAGCTCCTCGCGCGCGTCCGTGCGGTGCTGCGGCGCCAGGGCAGCGTCGAGTCGCCGGCGGAGCCCGAGGTCGACGGGGCGCTCGAGGTCGGTCCGGTGCGGATGGACGTCGACAGGCACGTCGTCACGGTGCACGGCGAGCTCGTGTCGTTCCCCCTCAAGGAGTTCGAGCTGCTCGAGCTGCTGCTGCGCAACGCCGGCCGCGTGCTGACGCGCGGCCAGCTCATCGACCGGGTCTGGGGCGCGGACTACGTGGGCGACACCAAGACCCTCGACGTGCACGTCAAGCGCATCCGCTCGAAGATCGAGCCGGACCCCGCGACCCCGCGCTACCTGCTCACGGTCCGTGGCCTGGGCTACAAGGTGGCCGACGGCGCCTCGTAGGACGGATGCACCGGCGCGCCCCGGGTTCCTGGGAGAGTCGCCCGCGCCGCCCGGGGCGGCTCCCGGGCCGGGCGGGCGGCTCTCCTGCCAGGCGGCGGGCGGGCGGCCGTCAGGCGGCGGGCGGGCCGCCGGGCGGTGCGTCCTTGTCCGCGCGCCGCCGGGGCCGTCCGATGAGTGCACCTCGCCGCTCGGCGGGTGACCTCGGAGGCTTCGGGGGCTTGGGCGGCTTGCGCCCGTCGCTGCCGTAGAGCTCGTCCCACTGCTCGGAGATGGACTCGGTGACGCGGCGCGTGACGTGCTGGGTGAGGGCGAGCCGGGCCTGCGCCCGTTCGGCGCGCAGGATCGCGCTGTGCTCCTCGCGCAGGGCGATCACGGTGGACAGAGCCATCCCGATCATGACGACCGAGAACGGCAGGGCGATGAGGATCGCGGCCGTCTGGAGCGCGGTGAGACCGCCCGAGATCAGCAGGGCGATCGAGAGGAGGCCGGACAGCACGGCCCACAGGATCCGGTTCCAGACGGCGGGGTGCGGGTCGCCGCCCGAGGTCAGCATCCCGACGACGAACGAGCCCGAGTCGGCGGACGTCACGAAGAAGACCCCGATGAGCACGATCGCGAGCACCGTGAGGACCGGGCCGCCCGGCAGGTCGCCCAGGAGCTGGAAGAGCACGGTGTCGGTGTCGACGCTGCCGTCGGCGCCTATGAGCCCGCCGTCGCCGAAGATCTGCCGGTACAGCGCCGAACCGCCGAAGACCGAGAACCACAGGAACGTCACGAGCGTCGGGACCAGCAGCGTGCCCATGACGAACTCGCGGATGGTGCGGCCACGGGAGATGCGCGCGATGAAGACGCCCACGAACGGCGCCCACGAGATCCACCAGCCCCAGTAGAAGATCGTCCACGACGACTGCCACTCGAGGCCGGCGTCGCCCTGGAAGGCCGTGGTGTCGAACGTGAGGCGGATCACGTTCTGCAGGTAGTACCCCATGGACTGCACGTAGTCGCGCAGCAGGAACAGCGTGGGGCCGACGACGAGCACCGTGAGCGCCAGGACGCCCGCGAGGACCATGTTGCCGTTGGAGAGCCACTTCATGCCGCGCCCCAGCCCGGAGGCGACCGAGAGCGTCGCGACGGCCGTGATCCCGACGATGAGCCCGATCTGGAGCGCGAGGCCCGGATCTGCGACGTTCAGGAAGCCGAGCCCGGCACCGATCTGCAGGACGCCGAAGCCGAGCGAGGTCGCGACGCCGAACACGGTGCCGAGCACCGCGACGACGTCGACCACGTCCCCGAGGCGTCCCTTGACCCGGTCGCCGAGCAGGGGCTCGAGGGCCCACCGGATCGAGACGGGCCGCCCCTTGCGGTGGATCGCGTAGGCGAGCGCGAGGCCCGCGACGACGTAGATCGCCCAGGCGTGCACGCCCCAGTGGAGGTAGCTCTGCCCCATCGCGGCCTGCGCGAGCGCCGCGGGGTCGCCCGTGACGCCGGGCTTGGGCGACGCGAAGTGCGTCAGCGGCTCGGCCGCTCCCCAGTACACGAGCCCGATCCCCATGCCTGTCGCGAACAGCATCGCGAACCACACGGGCAGCCGGAACAGCGGGGTCTCGTCGTCCTTGCCGAGCACGATGTCGCCGAACCGGCTCAGCCCCATCCACAGCGCGAAGATGACGAACCCGGCCACGATCAGCACGTAGTACCAGCCGAACGCCCCGATGACGTCCGCCTGGAGCGTGCTCAGGACCGCGGTGGTCCCGTCGGTGAAGACCATCGCGAGGAGCACGAACAGCAGGATGAGCCCCGCGGCGGGGTAGAAGACGCGGGGGTACATGCGGCCGGGGGGAGCGGGCAGCGCCGCCGTGCCCGACGTCGTCGCGTCCTCCGGTGCAGGCGCGGTGCCGTCGGCGGGTGCGCCCTGGTCGGTGGGCGTGGCCTGGTCGGCGGCCAGGCCGGGCTCCTCCGGCTCGCTCTCGGCCGGCTGCGGATGGCTCGTGCCGTCGTCTGTCACAGGGGTCCTCCTGACGTCCGTCGTGGTGCGGCCGTCGATCGACCTCGGGTCACCCGACCGTGGTGGTGACCCGGTGACCTGTTCCCACCAGACTTCCCGACCCGCACAGGCGGGGCAACCGGTGGGCCGCGTGCCCGGGCGTGCTCTGGGTCACGAGCCTGCCGGCGGGCACGCCGCCCTCGCTCTGTCCACAGGCCGCAAGAGTCTGTGCACTGTTCATCCGTCGTTCACCCTGAGCACCGGAACGCGTCACCCGGGCTCCTTAGCGTCGTTGTTGTCACCGGCGCTCGCTGGTGCCCCCGCGTTGACAGGATGGAAGAAGAGAGTGAAGCTCAGCCGATTCACCCGCGCAGGTTCCGCAGCAGCCGTCGGTGTGCTCGCGTTGACGTTGGCAGCGTGCGGCTCGAACAGCACCGACTCCGGTGGTGGCGACTCCACCGACGGCGCATCGAACGGCTCGACCGAGGACCTGACCGGCACGCTCGCCGGTGCCGGCGCCTCGTCCCAGGAGAAGGCCGTGGCCGGCTGGATCGCCGGCTTCGGCGACATCGCCCCCAGTGTGACCGTCAGCTACGACGCGGTGGGCTCGGGCGGTGGCCGCGAGCAGTTCCTCTCCGGTGCGACGCAGTTCGCCGGCTCCGACGCCGCGCTCAAGGACGACGAGCTCGCGACCGCGACGGACCGCTGCTTCGGCGGCGAGGCCATCGAGGTCCCGCTCTACATCAGCCCCATCGCCGTGATCTACAACCTGCCCGGCGTCGACGCCGAGCACCTCAACCTCTCGGCCGAGACCCTCGCGAAGATCTTCAACCGCGAGATCACGACCTGGAACGACCCGGCCATCGCCGCGGAGAACGAGGGCGTCACGCTCCCCAGCACCGCGATCATCCCCGTCAACCGCTCGGACGAGTCGGGCACGACGGAGAACTTCACCGAGTACCTCGCGGACGCCTCGAACGGCGCCTGGCCGCACGAGGCCAGCGGTGACTGGCCGCTGTCCGGCGGACAGTCCGGCCAGGGCACGCAGGGCGTCGTCGACACCGTCACGGGTGCCGAGGGTGCCATCGGCTACGCCGACGCCTCGCGCGCCGGTGACCTGGGCACGGTCGCGATCAAGGTCGGCGAGGAGTACGTGCCGTTCTCGCCCGAGGCCGCGGCCAAGGTCGTCGACGCCTCGCCGCGTGCGGCCGACGCGACCGACAAGCGTCTGGTCGTCGAGATCGACCGCACCACGACCGAGGCCGGCGCCTACCCGCTCGTCCTCATCTCGTACTCGATCGCCTGCTCCACCTACGACAAGGCCGAGGACGCCGCCAACGTCAAGGCGTACCTGACCTACGTCGCCAGCGAGGAGGGCCAGGCGCGTGCCGCCGAGCCGTCCGTCGCCGGCTCCGCCCCGATCTCGGACGCCCTGCGCACCGAGGTCCAGGCAGCGCTCGACTCGATCAGCGTCAAGAGCTGACCGAACAGCTGAACACGGTCACTCACCCAGGGGCGGGTCACGTCGAGGCACTGCGCCCGACGCGGCCCGCCACGGGTGCGTGACCGCCGCACCGCCTGTCCCACCACCGCCGCACCTCAGTCATCGGAGCATCAGTGGCCGTCACCTCTCCTCCCTCCACCCGAGCCGGGCTCGGGTCCGAACCCACGGTCCCCGTGACCAAGGGCGGCCTGGCGGGCCGTCTCTTCGCGGGCCTGTCGACGGGCGCCGGGATCCTCATCCTGCTCGTCCTCGCAGCGGTGGCCGTGTTCCTCGTCATCGAGGCGTGGCCGGCCCTGACGGCGAGCCCCGAGGAGCTCCAGAAGATCTCCTGGTTCAAGGCGGACTCGCTGCTCGCCTACATCGGACCCCTGGTGTTCGGCACGCTCCTGGCCTCGATCCTGGCGCTCCTGATCGCCGTGCCGGTCTCGGTGGGCATCGCGCTGTTCATCTCGCACTACGCGCCCCGGCGCCTGGCGCAGGGCCTCGGCTACCTGATCGACCTCCTCGCGGCCATCCCGAGCGTCGTGTACGGCCTGTGGGGCGCCCTGTGGCTGCTCCCCATCCTCAACCCGTTCTTCACGTGGCTGAGCGGCACGCTCGGGTTCATCCCCCTGTTCGAGGGCTACCAGGCCCCCGCGAAGAACATCATGTCGGCCTCGATCGTCCTGGCCGTCATGATCCTGCCGATCATCACGGCGGTCTCGCGCGAGGTGTTCCTCCAGACCCCGGTCCTGCACGAGGAGGCCTCGCTCGCGCTGGGCGCGACGCGCTGGGAGATGGTCCGCATGGCGGTCCTGCCCTTCGGCCGCTCGGGGGTCATCAGTGCGTCGATGCTGGGCCTCGGGCGCGCGCTCGGCGAGACGATGGCCGTGCTCATGGTCATCTCTCCCGGGTTCCTCTACTCGCTGTTCCTGCTCAAGCCGGGTCAGCAGCAGACGATCGCCGCGAACATCGCCTCGAAGTTCCCTGAGGCCAGCGGCCTCGCGGTGAGCACGCTCATCGCGACGGGCCTCGCGCTGTTCGTCATCACGTTCGTCGTCAACATGATCGCGCGCTGGATCATCGCGCGCCGCAAGGACTTCTCGGGAGCGAACTGATGACGGCCACCGACCTCACCCCCACCACGCCCGCCGCGCCCGACGGCTCGGGCTCCCTCCAGCTCGTCCCGGCGCAGAAGCGCCTGCCCCGCTGGGCCCCCTGGGCCTTCGCCGTGGGCGGCGTCGTCGTCGCGTTCGGGATCCTGGCGGTCGCCGGGAAGCCGACCGTCGCGGGGGTCCTGGGCCTCGGCGCGGTGCTCTACGCCGTCGGGCTGACGGTGACCTCGCGCTTCGTCGAGGGCGCCCGCTGGGCCACCGACCGCCTCGCGACCACGCTCGTGACGTTCGCGTTCCTGCTCGCGCTGATCCCGCTCGTCTCGCTCCTGTGGATCGTGGTGACGCGCGGCGCCGAGCTGTTCGGGGCGACGTTCCTGTCGACCGACATGGTCGGCGTGTACGGCGACATGACGAGCGGCGGGATCTGGCACGCGATCGTCGGCACGCTCCTCATCACGGGCGCCGCGACGCTCATCTCGGTGCCGATCGGCCTGCTCACCGCGATCTACCTCGTCGAGTACGGGCGCGGTGCCCTCGCCCGCTGGATCACGTTCCTCGTCGACGTCATGACGGGCATCCCGTCGATCGTCGCGGGCCTGTTCGCGTTCTCGCTGTTCACGCTGATCTTCGGCCCCGCGTACCGCGCCGGGATCATGGGCGCCGTCGCGCTGTCGCTGCTCATGACGCCGGTCGTGATCCGCTCGGTCGAGGAGATGCTGCGGCTGGTCCCCAACGAGCTGCGCGAGGCGTCGCTCGCGCTGGGCGTGCCCAAGTGGCTGACGATCGTCAAGGTCGTCCTGCGCACGTCGATCGCCGGCATCGTCACGGGCGTCATGCTCTCGATCGCCCGCGTGATCGGGGAGACCGCGCCCCTGCTGCTCACGGTCGGCCTCATCACCCAGGTGAACTGGGATCTGTTCGACGGACGCATGGCGACTCTGCCGGTCTTCGCCTACCGCCAGTACGAGCAGGGCGGCGTCGGGATCGACCGGGCCTGGGCCGCGGCCCTGACCCTGATCCTCATCGTCATGCTGCTCAACCTGATCGCCCGGCTCGTCAGCCGCCTGTTCTCGCCCAAGACCGCTCGCTGAGCCGAGCCCACCAGCCTGTCCGGGCACCGCACCCCGCGCGACCGGACACCGGAAGGAAGCACATCATGTCGAAGCGAATCGACGTCTCCGACCTCAACGTCTACTACGGCGACTTCCTCGCCGTCGAGGGCGTGACCATGGCGATCGAGCCGCGCTCGGTCACGGCGCTGATCGGCCCGTCGGGCTGCGGCAAGTCGACGTTCCTGCGCACGCTCAACCGCATGCACGAGGTCATCCCGGGCGCGCACGTCCAGGGCAAGGCCGTCATGGACGGTCAGGACCTCTACGCGCCCGACGTCGACCCGGTCGCCGTCCGCCGTCAGGTGGGCATGGTCTTCCAGCGTCCCAACCCGTTCCCGACCATGTCGATCAAGGAGAACGTCCTCGCGGGCGTGCGCCTCAACAACAAGCGCATCTCCAAGTCCGACGCCGAGGAGCTCGTCGAGACGTCGTTGCAGGGCGCGAACCTGTGGAACGAGGTCAAGGACCGCCTCGACCGTCCCGGGTCGGGCCTGTCCGGCGGGCAGCAGCAGCGTCTGTGCATCGCGCGCGCGATCGCGGTGCGCCCGCAGGTGCTCCTCATGGACGAGCCCTGCTCGGCGCTCGACCCGATCTCGACGCTCGCGATCGAGGACCTCATGGCCGAGCTCAAGGACGAGTACACGATCGTGATCGTGACCCACAACATGCAGCAGGCGGCCCGCGTGAGCGACCGCACGGCGTTCTTCAACATCGCGGGCACGGGCAAGCCGGGCCGGCTGATCGAGATGGGTGACACCGCGACGATGTTCTCGTCGCCGTCCGAGCAGGCGACGGAGGACTACATCTCGGGCCGCTTCGGGTGACCTGACCAGGCACCCGCACGACGCACGACGCACGACGGCGAGGCACCCTTCTCAGGGCGCCTCGCCGTCGTGCGTCGCAGGGGGAGCGCTAGACGGCTGCGCCCTTGAGCGTGCCCGTCACGGTGTCCTCGACAGGACCCACGAAGCACTGGACCGTGCGGTCGTCCGCCATGTCCCAGCTCTGCTGCGACGGGAACATGGCCCAGAACTCGAGCGTCGACTCCTCGTAGCTGAGTCCGACGAACTCCTCGAACACGGAGTAGCAGTGCTCCATGCCGGTGTCGGAGACCGCCTGGTCGCCGGGGAAGTCGCCGGCCGGGAGCTCGTGCTCGGCGTAGACCTCGCCCGTGTGGGGGTCGGCGCAGGGGACGACGGGGAGGGACTCGTACTCGACGGTCTCCTCGGCCTCTGCCGGGGCGGCCTCGTTGACGCAGTCGCCGACCTGGATCGAGAAGACGTCGGCGTCGGACGCCGCGGTGACCTCGCCGCCCGGCTCGTCGCGCTGGGCCTCGGACGGGCCGAAGACGGAGTCGACGATCGCGCCGCAGCCGGAGAGCAGGAGAGCAGAGGTCAGGATGCCTGCGGCGACCGCGACGGTGCGGACGGAGCGAGGGCGTGTTGTTGCCATGGAAGGTCGCTTCTACGAGGGGGAGGCCACGTCGGCCGATCCCGATGACCGGGATGCTACTGGCGGCAGCCCACAGTCGTCATCGTGATATGGCACACGGGTCTTGGAAACGCGACGGCGGGGTCCCCTCCCAGGAGGGGACCCCGCCGTCGAGACGTCAGCCGCAGATCAGGGCAGGTAGTCCTTGTACTCCTCGAGCGCACCGTTGACGACCGGGACCTGCGCGGTCTCGGTCTCGCCCGTGCTCGCGGTGAGGGTCACGGAGATCGTGGCGCCGGGGGCGGCGTCGACGTTCCCGAACTGGGCCTCGAACCCGTCGTCGACGCTGAAGTAGACGGTCTCCCCGGCCTCGAGCGGGACGTCGATCGGGTCGGTGCCCTCCGGGGCGATGGTGATCTCGACGGGCTGGTCCGAGTCGTTGGCGGCGCCGCCCAGCAGCGTCCCCGGCTCACCCTCGGCGGCGGAGACGATGAGCAGGTTGAGCGCGCGGACCTCGTCGGTGAGGTTGACGCGGATGCCGTCCGACGGAGAGTAGGCGATGTCCGTCGTGATGGGTGAGCAGGCCGACACGGCGACGGCGCTCGCCACGATCACGGGGATCGCGAGCATGAGCGACCGGCGCGGTGTGGTCGGGCGGGACGGGGTGCGGGTCACGTGCGCTCCAATGTGCTGCGGTCAGTCTCGGTGTGCCCAGGGGGGTGGTCGACGAGGTTCTCCGCCGCCCGCGCCCCCCTGGGCGCAGATGACCACAGCCTAGTCGCTCCTGGGGGTGTCCGGCCCGGCGTCCGGCCCGGCGTCCCGTGGAGGTGCGTCCGCGGGGGCGTCGAGGTGCGTCCGCGGGGGCGTCGGGTCTCCTGGCGAGGGTCGCAGCCCGTCCGGAGGGGGGCGGAGGTGGTCGGTATTCGTGCCGACTTGCCGTCCTGGGCGCGGCGTGACCAGGAAAAACGCTGGGACGGTGCGCCTGCCGGCCCGGGGAGGGGCTCGGAACGGAGGTACCCCCCGTGGTAAGATCGACCTCCGCGAAAGGGGACATCTGCAGATGACGTTCACAGTAGGCGAGACCGTTGTCTACCCACATCACGGTGCCGCAAAGATCGAAGAGATCAAGACCCGCACCATCCGCGGGGAGGAGAAGATCTACCTGAAGCTCAAGGTGGCTCAGGGCGATCTGACGATCGAGGTCCCGGCGGACAACGTCGACCTGGTGGGCGTCCGCGACGTCGTCGGCCAGGAGGGCCTCGACAAGGTCTTCGAAGTTCTTCGCGCACCATACACCGAAGAGCCGACCAACTGGTCGCGCCGCTACAAGGCCAACCTCGAGAAGCTGGCCTCCGGCGACGTGATCAAGGTGGCAGAGGTCGTCCGCGACCTGTCGCGTCGTGACGCAGACCGTGGCCTCTCTGCCGGGGAGAAGCGCATGCTCGCGAAGGCTCGACAGATCCTGGTCTCGGAGCTGGCACTGGCCGAGCACACCGAGGAGGACAAGGCCGAGGCCATCCTCGACGAGGTCCTGGCTTCCTGAGCAGAACACTCACCCACGCACCACCGACGACGCACGGACCGCCCGCGGTCCGTGCGTCGTCGTCGTTCACGAGGCGCCCGCGCGAGGGAGCGCGGGAGACCGCTTCCACGACCGATCGTCTCGTCAGCGGGCCGAGCACGGTCCGCAGGCCGAGATCGTCTACCGTGAGCGGTGTGACGACCCTCGCCATCCTGACCGCCGCCGGCTCCGGTACCCGCCTCGGTTTCGACCTTCCCAAGGCTCTCGTCCCCCTGCGCGGCCTTCCGCTCGTCCTGCACGCGGCCCGCCGGCTGACCGCCTCGGGAGTGGTCGACGCGCTCGTCGTCACGGCCCCGAACGGGCTCGTCTCGGTCATGTCGGACGTCCTCGAGCACGACCCGCACGTGAGCGTGCCCGTGGTCGTCGTGGCCGGCGGGACCACGCGCCAGTCGTCGGTCGCGGCCGGGCTGACGCGGGCACGCGCCGACGTCGACACGGTCGTCGTGCACGACGCCGCACGCCCGCTGGCCCCGGCCGCGATGATCCGACGCGTCGTCGAGACCGTCAAGGCGGGACACCAGGCCGTCATCCCCGGTCTTCCGGTGATGGACACCGTCAAGATCCTGGCCCCGCGCGGCCCGGCCGAGGACGGTCGTCCCGTGCTGCCCGCAGGAGTCGACCGCGTCGCCGCCACCCCGGCCCGGACGCTGCTGCGCGCCGTCCAGACACCCCAGGCGTTCGACCGGGCGCTCCTGGTGCGCGCGCACTCGGCGGGCGCCGCGCGCGCCCGGACGGAGGCCACGGCCGCGACCGACGACGCCTCGCTCGTCGAGGCGCTGGGGGAGGACGTGTTCGTGGTCGAGGGCGACGAGCTCGCGATGAAGGTCACGACCGCGCGGGACTTCTACTACATCGAGAAGCTGCTGACGGAGGACGGACGATGAGCCTGCCGCGTACCGGCATCGGGACGGACGTCCACGCCTACGCCCCTGTGGGCGAGGAACGCGAGCTCTGGCTCGCAGGACTCCACTGGCCCGGGGAACGGGGCCTGGCGGGCCACTCCGACGCCGACGTGGCGGCTCACGCCGCGGCCGACGCCCTCTTCTCGGCGGCGGGGATCGGCGACCTCGGCTCGAACTTCGGCACGAGCGCCCCGGAGTGGTCGGGGGCGAGCGGCGCGTCGCTGCTCGCCGAGGCCGCCCGTCGGGTGCGCGCGGCGGGGTTCGAGATCGGGAACGTCGCGGTCCAGGTCGTCGGCAACAGACCCCGGCTCGGACCGCGCCGGGCCGAGGGCGAGGCGGCGCTGAGCGCCGCTGCCGGGGCGCCCGTGACCCTCACGGCGACCACGACCGACGGCCTGGGACTGACGGGCCGCGGCGAAGGCGTCGCGGCGCTCGCGACCGCGCTGGTCGTCCTCGCCGACTGACCGGCGGAGCGACCGGCCGACCGGCCGACCGCCCGCGCGCCCGGCCGCCCGACTGATCGGCGGACCGGCCGGCGGACCGGCGGTCCGGCCGGCAGGTCAGTCGGTCGGTTCGCGCCGGTGGCGGCCCCGTGCCTCCGCCCCGCGGGCTCGACGCCTTCAGCCTGCGGGCGTGACGACCAGGCTGTCGGTGACTGCGCGGGCCTGGGCCGCGCCCTCGGTGTCGTCGGTCGCGAAGGTCTCGGTGACGTAGACGAACGCCGAGCCGGCGGGCGTCGCGACCTCGACGACCGTCTCGACCTGGGTCACGGGGATGCCGTCGACCGTTCGTGTCGCCCCGAGCCGGTAGGCGGGCAGCCCTGCGACGGTGACGGGCCCGGGCTGGGTCGGGTCCATCGCCACGTCGGAGGACGTCTGGAGCGCCTCGGCGGCCTCGGCCGTCCTGTCCTCGAGCGTCGCGGTCCCCGGGTCGCTCGTCGTGACGACGACGTTGGCCGTGAAGCCGGGGTCCCCGGACGGGGTCGTCGACCGGACCACCAGGGGAGCGGCCTGGCCGGCGCGGTCCCAGTCGTCGGGGGTGGTCACGGTCGCCGCCACCGCGCTGTCCGGGACCTCGAAGGTCTGGGCGGTGGGCGCTGCGGGGGGCGTGCTCGCCGTGCACGCGGTGAGCAGTGCGCTGACGGCGGCCACGGCCACGGCGACGGTGAGCGGGCGGCTCGGGTGGTGCACGGGGTTCCTCTCGGCGGCGGGCGGGCGCCCCTGCGGGGCCCTGTCCCAGCCTGCCACGTCGCGTCGTCGTCGAGGTCGGGGCGTGCCCACCGGCCCCCACATGCGAAAATACGACATTGAAGGCATGGTGGACAGCGACGACGACGGCGCGTTCCTGCACCGTCGTGCAGCCGGAACGTGGTCATGAGGGAGGTCGACGATGAGCCGCATGTCGATCGAGGAACGCCGGGCGCAGATCGTCGACGCAGCGATGTCGATCGCGGTCCGGGACGGTGTCGAGGCAGTGACGGTCCGAGGGGTCGCGGCGGAGGCCGGGATCTCCTTGGGGACGGTGCACTACTGCTTCGAGGACAAGGACGCGATGCTCCGTGCCATGGGGCACAACGTCGCGGTCGTCGCCTCGGACCCGGTGCGCATGGCGATGGACCCCACGAAGGACCTCCGCACGATCGCGCACGCGGCGGCCGACGGCCTGTGGGAGGGACTGACCCCGCGCCGGCACATGCGGCTGCTGACGTTCGAGTTCGCGACCGCGGGGTCGCGCAACCGCGCGCTGCGTCCCGTCGCGAAGGCGCACCTCGAGCAGACGTGGGCCATGACGCAGGGCATCCTCGACCAGCTCGCGCAGATCGCAGGCATCACCTACTCGATGGACACGCCCTTCCTGGCGCGCATCGTCGCGGGCTACATCGACGGGATCGAGATCGCGTGGCTCGTCCAGCAGGACGACGAGGCCGCGATCCGCAGCTTCCACGCGCTCGCGGACTACGTCCTGTCGCTCGTCGTGCACCCTGACGGCGCGGCTCCGGGCGCGGGACCTGACGACAGGCCCGACGTCGTCGCTCCCCCCGCTCCGTAGGCGCACCGCCCCGCATCGCTGAAGGCGCACCGCACTCCACCGCGCCCTCAGCGGGGCGTCCGCGCGCGGGCGCCCTCGCGGGGGAGCGGTCGCCTCAGCGCGGCCCGAAGACCTGGTCCGTGTAGGGGTTGGCGAAGACGCCCTCGGGGTCGGCCTGGGCGCGGACCCGTCGGAAGTCGTCGAAGCGCGGGTAGCGCTCGGCGAGGTCGGAGGCGCCGAGCGTGTGGAGCTTCCCCCAGTGCGGTCGCCCGCCGACGCCCGCGACGATCTTCTCGACGCCCTCGAAGTAGCGCTCGTGCGGGAGCTTCAGGTACTGGTGGACCGCGATGTAGGCGCTGTCGCGTCCGTGCGCGGTCGAGAGCCAGACGTCGTCGGCGGCCGCGAAGCGGACCTCGACCGGGAAGGGGACGTTCTCGCCCGATGCCCGGACCCACGCGTCGATCTCCTCGAGCGCGGTCACGAGCTCGGCGCGGGGGACCGCGTACTCCATCTCGCGGAAGCGCACGCGGCGCGGGGACACGAACACCTCGTGCGAGGGCGCGACGTACGTGCGCGGGGCGAGCGCGCGGGCCGACAGCGCGTTGATCCGCGGGGTCGCGCGAGGCACCGCGGTCGCGACGCGGTTGACGACCTCGAACAGCCCGTTGGACAGCAGCTCCTCGTCGACCCACGAACGGGCGCGCGTCACCACGCCGGGCCGCTCACCGCGGGCCGTGCGCAGGACTGCCGCGGCCTCGTCGTCGGGCGCGAGGCGGTCGTTGCGCTTGGTGAGCGCGCGGCGGGTGTGGGGGAACCAGTAGAACTCGAAGTGGTCGTGCGCGTTCTCGAGGCCCTCCGCGTCCGTCCCGCCGCCGCGTCCGCCCGACGCCGTGCTCAGCTCCTCGAGGACCCGGTCGAGGGGCCAGGGCTCCTCCTGGGCGCGCAGGTGGAACGCGGGGACCACGTCGAGCGTGACCGCGGCCAGCACGCCCGTGCTGCCGAGGCCCAGGCGGCTCGCCTCGAACAGGTCGGGGTTCTCGTCGGGCGTGGCCTCGGTCACCGAGCCGTCGGCGCCGACCACGCGCACGCCGCGAACCTGCGTCGCGAGCCCGCCGAGCGAGGCGCCCGTGCCGTGGGTGCCGGTCGAGATCGCGCCCGCTATCGACTGGCGGTCGATGTCCCCGAGGTTGCGCATCGCGAGGCCCGCGGACGCGAGCACCGCGTTGAGGAGGTGCAGGCGGATGCCGGCGCCCACGGTCACGCGCGCGCCGGTTGCGGTACGGGTCACGTCCTCGACGGCCCCGAGCGCGTCGAGGCTCACGAGCACGCCGTCGGTCACGGCCGCGCCCGTGAAGGAGTGCCCTGCACCGACGGCCCGTACGCGCCGGCCGTCGGCGGCGGCCCGTCGCACGACCAGGGAGAGCTCGTCGGTGTCGCGCGGGGCGGCACGGTGCAGGGGAACGGCGGTCTGGTTTCGCGCCCAGTTCGTCCATGAACCGGGAGCCTGCTGGCTCGTCACACCACGCACTGTCTCACGAGGGGTAGGTTTCTTTCCATGACGACGACGCCCGTGCAGCGCAGCGCGCAGGACCCGTCCGCCCCGTCCTGGTCCCGAGGGCGGTTGAGCCCCGGCCGGCAGGGGGCCCACGACGCCTCGGCCGTCGCCGAGGCCCGCACCCTCGGGGACCGGCTGTCGGCCGCGACCGAGCGCGTCCCGGGCCCCGTCGCGGTCGTCGACCTCGACGTGTTCGACGCCAACGCACGCGAGCTCCTGGCCCGCGCGGGCGGCGTGCCCGTGCGCCTCGCGTCCAAGTCGGTGCGCGTGCGCTCGCTCGTACGGCGCGCGGGCGAGCTGGGCTTCGCGGGGATCATGGCGTACTCGCTCGCGGAGGCCCTCTGGCTCGTCGAGACCGGCGCGCGCGACGTCCTGGTCGCGTACCCGACGGTCGACCGCCGGGCGCTCGCCGAGCTCGCCGCGGACCCGGCGGCGCGCCGCGAGATCACGCTCATGGTCGACGACGTCGCGCAGGTCGCGCTCGTGGCCGCCGCGCTCGCAGGCCACCACCCGGGCGAGGACGGCGGCGGGGCCCCGGACGGACCGCCCGTCCTGCTGTGCCTCGACGTCGACGCGTCGCTGCGCCTGGGCCTCGGCCCGTTCACGGTCCACCTCGGGACCCGCCGCTCGCCCGTCCACACGGCCGCCGAGGCACGGGCCCTCGCACGGGCCATCGCCGACACCCCCGGCCTGCGCGTGCGCGGCCTCATGTTCTACGAGGCGCAGGTCGCCGGCCTGCCCGACACGAGCCCCGCGGTGCGGCTCGTCAAGAGGGCCTCGGTCGCGGACCTGGCCACGCGCCGGGGCGAGGTGCTCACGGCGGTGAGCGACGTCGTCGGGCACGACCTGGAGCTCGTGAACTCCGGCGGGACCGGGTCGCTCGAGACCTCGGCCTCGGACCCGGTCGTGACCGAGGTGACGTCGGGCTCAGGGCTGTACGTGCCCGGGCTGTTCGACGGCTACCGGTCGTTCGACCCGCACCCGTCCGCGTTCTTCGGCCTCGACGTCGTCCGTGTCCCCGCGCCCGGCTACGCGACCGCCTTCGCCGGCGGCTACGTCGCCTCGGGACCCGCCGGGGCGATGCGCGTGCCGCGCGTCGTCGAGCCGGGCTGGCGGCTCACGTCCTCCGAGGGCGTGGGCGAGGTCCAGACACCGCTGCGCGCGGCACGCGGGGCAGAGCGACGGCTCGCCGTGGGCGACCGCGTCTGGTTCCGGCACGCCAAGGCCGGCGAGCTCATGGAGCGCTTCGACCGCGTGCACCTCGTGCGCGGCGACCAGGTCGTCGAGGAGGTCCCCACCTACCGGGGCGAGGGGAAGAACTTCGGCTAGCGGCGCCGTCGGGCACGGCGCGTGCCGCGCGGGACGTCCAGGTGCTGAGAATTCCGGCTCTCCGGGAATAGGCGGACGACCCGCGCGATTGAGCACGACATGACGAGCCTCCCCGACGCCGCCAAGGCGCTCCTCGACGCCCCCGAGTTCGCGACCGTGGCCACGATCGAGGCCGACGGCAGCCCCCAGACCTCGGTCGTGTGGGTCGCGCGCGACGGCGACGACGTCCTCTTCTCGACCATCCACGGCCGTCGCAAGACCGACAACCTGCAGCGCGACCCGCGCCTGAGCGTGCTCGTCTACCCGCGCGACGCGCCCTACCAGTACCTCGAGGTCCGCGGGGAGGCCCTGATCGAGGAGGACCCGTCCGCCTCGCTCATCCACGCGCTCGCCCAGAAGTACACGGGTGCGGAGCGCTACACGGGCGACGACGGCACCGACAACCGCCGCGTCGTCGTGCGCGTGAAGCCGACCAGGATCCACTGGCGCGACTGACCCCTCGCGCGGACGCGCGGCCCGCCCCGAGCAGGGGCCGACGCGCACCGAGACGCCGCCCCGGGAGGGCGGGTTCTGCCGGGAGGGGTGCACCCCGGTAACCTTTGGTCGTGAGCCTTCGACTGTTCGACACCGCGACGCGGGACGTGCGCGCCTTCATCCCTCAGACCCAGGGTGAGGTCGGCATCTACCTGTGTGGTGCGACGGTCCAGTCGGCACCCCACATCGGGCACATGCGCTCGGCCGTCGCGTTCGACGTCCTGGTGCGCTGGCTGCGCCGCACGGGCTCGCGCGTGACCCTCATCCGCAACGTCACGGACATCGACGACAAGATCCTCGCCAAGTCCGCCGACGCGGGCGAGCCCTGGTGGGCGTGGGCCGCGATCTACGAGCGCGAGTTCACCGCGGCCTACGACGCCCTGGGCGTCGCACCGCCCACCTACGAGCCCCGCGCCACGGGGCACGTCACCGACATGGTCGAGCTCATGCAGCGGCTCGTCGACTCGGGCCACGCCTACACGACCGGACCCGGTGACGTGTGGTTCGACGTACGCTCGTGGGCCGACTACGGCTCGCTCACCAACCAGCGCCTCGAGGACCTCACGCCCGCGCCCGCCGACTCGGCCGAGGAGTCCCTCAAGCGTGACCCCCGCGACTTCGCGCTGTGGAAGGCGCCCAAGCCCGGAGAGCCTGCCACGGCGTCCTGGGACACCCCGTTCGGGCGCGGACGACCCGGCTGGCACCTCGAGTGCTCCGCCATGGCCCACCGCTACCTCGGCGGCACGTTCGACATCCACGGCGGCGGCCTCGACCTGCGCTTCCCGCACCACGAGAACGAGCAGGCCCAGTCCCGCGCCGCCGGGGACGGGTTCGCCCAGTACTGGCTGCACTCCGCATGGGTCACGCAGGGTGGCGCCAAGATGAGCAAGTCCCTCGGCAACGGGCTCCTCGTCCGCGAGGTCCTGCGCACCACGAGCCCGGCCGTCCTGCGCTACGCGCTCGCGGCCGTCCAGTACCGCTCGATGCTCGAGTGGACGCAGGACACCGTGAGCGAGGCCGAGGCCACGTGGGAGCGGCTCAGCGGCTTCGTGCAGCGCGCGGGCGAGCGCGTCGGGACGATCGACGTCGACGACGTGCGCCAGGCCGAGCTCCCGGCGGCCTTCGTGGCCGCCATGGACGACGACCTCAACGTGCCCGCCGCGCTCGCGGTCGTGCACGAGCACCTGCGCGCCGGGAACTCGGCCCTCGCCGACCGCTCCCCGGCCGCGGACGCCGTCGCCCGGCACCACCTCGTCGCCCTCCGGGCGATGCTCGACGTCCTGGGGCTCGACCCCGCGGGCGAGCAGTGGGCCGACGCCGGGGACACCCGGTACCGTCAGGCGCTCGACGCGGTCGTCACGGCCGAGCTCGACGCCCGCGCACAGGCACGGGCAGCGCGCGACTTCGCCACCTCGGACGCGATCCGGGACCGCCTCGCGGTCGCCGGGGTCGTCGTCGAGGACTCCAGCGACGGGGCCCGCTGGTCCCTCGCTGCACGCCAGGGCACCTGACCCGGAACCCTGGACGGCAGGACGGGCCCACCCGGGCCCAGGGTCCGCCACCACAACTTCACTCGCACACATCGACCGACGGGGCAGACCCATGGCTGGAAACTCACAACGACGCGGCGCGACCCGCAGCAGCAACAAGAAGGGCGCCGTCGCCGGCACGGGCGGCAAGAACCGCCGCGCCCTCGAGGGCCGCGGCCCGACGCCCAAGGCCGAGGACCGCACCTACCACAAGGCCCACAAGGCGAAGGTCGCCGCCGAGCGCCGGGACGCCACCTCGACCGGCCCGCGCGCGCACGACGCCAAGAGCGCTGCCCGCGGCGGACGCCCGAGCGGGCGCACGCCATCGCGCACCACGCGTTCGAGCAGCGCGAACGAGGTCGTCAACGGCCGCAACGCCGTGCTCGAGGCCCTGCGCGCCTACATCCCCGTCTCCGCGGTGTACATCGCGTCGCGCCTCGAGGCCGACGACCGCACCAAGGAGATCCTGAACATCGCGTCGGGGCGCGGGTACAACCTCCTCGAGGTCACCAAGGCCGAGCTCGACCGCATGACCGACGGCTCGGTGCACCAGGGCGTCGCGATCCAGGTCCCGCCCTACGACTACGCCGACCCGGAGGACCTGCTCGACCGCGCGCACGAGGCGGGCGAGCCCCCGCTGATCGTCGCGCTCGACGGCGTGACCGACCCGCGCAACCTCGGTGCCGTCCTGCGTTCGGCGGGCGCGTTCGGGGCGCACGGCGTCCTCGTGCCCGAGCGTCGCGCGGCCGGTGTCACGGCGTCGGCGTGGAAGGTCTCCGCGGGTGCTGCCGCGCGCGTGCCCGTGGCCCGCGCGACCAACCTCGTGCGCACGCTCACCGAGTACAAGGCGGCGGGCTGCTTCATCGTGGGGCTCGACGGCGGCGGCCCGGTCGCCGTGGGCGAGCTCGCGTTCGGCAAGGACCCGCTCGTGCTCGTCGTCGGCTCCGAGGGCAAGGGCCTCTCGCGCCTGGTCCGCGAGACGTGCGACGTCGTCGCATCGATCCCGATCCTCTCGGACGTCGAGTCCCTCAACGCCGGCGTCGCCGCCGGGATCTCGCTGTACGAGGTCGCGCGCCTGCGCTCCGCGGAGGACTGAGACCCCGCCTCGTCGGTCCAGGGCGCCCCGTCGCACCACCTTCCCGGTGGCGTGGCGGGGCGCCCTGCGTCGTCGAGGTGTCGGTGGTCGCGCGGTGTGCAAGGCGCGGGGCGCGGGGCGCGGCGCGCGACCGGCCAGGACTACTCCTGCCGGTCGACCTCGCCCGGGGCCAGGCCCAGGATGGCCTTCTCGTCGGGCCGGTGCCGCAGGACGTTCTCGACGTAGGAGGTCGTGGCCTCGGGCATGGGGATGTCGCGCCCGGCCTTCTCCGAGATGAACCAGCGGTGGTCGAGGATCTCGTGGAAGAGCTGGGCCGGCTGCAGCTTGCGCCGCAGGTCGCGCGGAACGGCCTGGATGGTCGGCTCGAAGACCCCGCTGAGCCAGTCGTGCGCGACGAACTCCTCGTCGTCGTTCTGGCGCTCTGCGGCGGCCCGGTACGAGTCGAGGTCGTTGAGGAGGCGGCGTGCCTGGTTCTCCTGGACGTCGAGGCCGGTGAGGCGCAGGAGACGGCGCGCGTGGTGTCCCGCGTCGACGACCTTGGGCTGGATCTGGACGGTCGTGCCGTCGATGTCGGTCGTGATGGCGAGCTCGCCCACGTCGAAGCCCAGGTTGTTGAGCCTCTCGATGCGTGCGGCGACGCGCCAGCGCTCGTCCGAGGCGAAGGTCTCGGCGTTCGTCAGGGCGTCCCAGAGCTCGTTGTAGCGCGCGACGAGCGCGTCGCCGACGAGGATCTCGTCGATGTCCTCGTCGAGGAGCTCGCCTGCCGACAGGTCCATGAGCTCACCGATGATGTTGGTCCGGGCGAGGTCCACGTCGTAGCTGCGCTGACCGGGGCTCAGCTCGCGGTGCAGGTCGCCGGTCTCGGCGTCCACGAGGTACGCGGCGAAGGTCTCGGCGTCGCGCCGGAAGAGCGTGTTGGACAGCGACACGTCGCCCCAGTAGAAGCCGATGAGGTGCAGGCGCACGAGCAGCACGGCGAGGGCGTCGATGAGGCGCGTCGCGGTGTCCGGCTGGAGGGCCTGGCTGAAGAGCGCGCGGTAGGGGAGCGAGAACTGCAGGTGCTCGGTGATGAGCACGGCCTCGAGCCGTTCGCCGTTCGCGTCGCTCCGGCCCGTGATGACGCCCACGGGCACGACGCTGGGGACGTCGAGACGGCTGAGCTGGCGCAGCAGCTCGTACTCGCGGTACGCGACGGACTCGCCGATCTCCTTGATCGCGATGACGCGGCCGGAGAGGCGCACGAAGCGCACGATGTGGCGCGAGATACCGCGGGGCAGGGCGGCCAGGACGCTGTCCGGCCACTCCTCCAGGGGGATGTCCCAGGGGAGGTCGAGCAGTGCTGGGTCGGGGGCTGACGCGGTGATCTGCAGGTTCTGCACCATGACAGGTCCTTTCTCCGCGGTGGCCGGTCGCATGCGGGGGTGTGGTGGCGCGGACGTTCCGCACCACCGGGAAGGATATGCGAAAGGGGGCGGACCCGGCTGTCGCCGAGCCCGCCCCCGTGTCGCTGTGGGTCAGCTGAGGCGCAGGCCCGTCGCGGTCGAGAAGATGTGCGTGTTGCCCGGGCGGATCGCCACGTAGATACGCTCGCCCTTGGCGGGCACGTTGCGCGGGTCGACGCGGACGATGATCTGGTTGTCGCCGGCACCCGAGTGGATGTCCGCGTTGGTCGCCAGGTCGCCCTTGAGGGTGCCGTAGACGAACGCGTCGGAGCCGAGCTCCTCGACGATGTTGACCTCGACCGGGAAGGCGCTCTCGTTCGCCTGCGAGGTGACCTCGAGGGCCTCGGGGCGGAAGCCGAGCGTGATCTTGCCCTTGTCGGCGTCGGTGATCTTGGCGGCGACCTCGCGCTCGAGCGGGATGCGGGCCGGGCCGACCTCGGCCAGGCCGTTGTTCACGGTGAACGTGCCGAGGTTCATCGCGGGCGAGCCGATGAAGCCCGCGACGAAGACGTTGGCCGGGGTGTCGTACATGTCGCGCGGCGTGCCGACCTGCTGCAGGAGGCCGTCCTTGAGGACCGCGATGCGGTCACCCATGGTGAGTGCCTCGGTCTGGTCGTGCGTGACGTAGACGGTCGTGACGCCGAGGCGGCGCTGGAGCGACGCGATCTGCGTACGGGTCTGGACGCGGAGCTTGGCGTCGAGGTTCGACAGCGGCTCGTCCATGAGGAACACCTGGGGCTGACGCACGATCGCGCGACCCATGGCGACACGCTGACGCTGACCACCGGAGAGCGCCTTGGGCTTGCGGTCCAGGTACTCGGTGAGGTCGAGGATCTTCGCTGCCTCCTCGACGCGCTGGCGGATGTCCGCCTTGGGCGTGCCGGCGATCTTCAGCGCGAAGCCCATGTTGTCCGCGACGGACATGTGGGGGTAGAGCGCGTAGTTCTGGAACACCATCGCGATGTCGCGGTCCTTGGGCTGCACGTCGGTGACGTCGCGGTCACCGATGAAGATGTGCCCGCCGTTGACGTCCTCGAGGCCCGCGAGCATGCGGAGCGAGGTCGACTTGCCACAACCCGAGGGGCCGACGAGGACGAGGAACTCGCCGTCCTCGATGTGCAGGTTGAGCTGGTCCACCGCAGGGCGCTCGGTCCCCGGGTAGAGCCGCGTTGCGTGGTCGAAAGTGACCGTAGCCATGATGGGTACATCCCTCCACCGGCAGGTACGTGCCGGACGATCCGTTGTGTAGTGACGTGCCGCGCTTTCACGTGGTGCGTGTCTGCTGTGACACAGAAGAAGCCGAACCTCCAGGGCTTCCGGTCACCCGGGGACCTGGTGGTCCGACGTCATCGTTGCTCGGCATCCTACCCCCGGTTCCTGAGTTCTCCGTCACACCCGGGTCACGTCCAGGTCACGGTCGCGGGGCTCACGCCTCCAGCAGGTCGGCGAGCGTCGTCAGGGCCGCCGCGGCCGCGGCGGGGTCGGCGACGCGGTAGGCGGCGAGGGTCTCGCCCTCGCCCACCTTGATGCCCACGTCGGCCGGGCCCAGCACCGCGAAGGCGCGCTCGTCGGTCACGTCGTCGCCCAGGTAGAGCACGGCGGGCGAGCCGAGCCGTTCGCGCAGCGCGTCGAGCGCGATGCCCTTGGACGTCCTCGTGACCGCGATCTCGACGACGTTCTTGCCGGCCATGACGTGCGCGCCCAGCCGTTCGCCGAGCTCTGCCGCCGCAGCCGCCGCGGCTCGCGCCGGCTCGGCGGGGGACAGGCGGGTGTGGAGCACCGCGGCCGAGGGCTTGTGCTCGACCCAGGCTCCCTCGATCGGCGCCGCGATCTCCTCGAGGCCGTCCGTGACGTCGGCGAGGACGTCGCGCTGCGCCTCGTCGAGCGCGACGGGGACGAGGCGGACGCGCGCTGCCGTGCCGTCGGCGCGGACGGAGCGCTCGTCGTCGGCGCCGTCACGGAGGGGTGCGAGCACCTCGCCCGTCTCGGCCCCGTGGCTGCCGACGAGCAGCGCGCCGGGCGGTGGCGAGGCGAGGTGGGCGAGGTCATCGATGCGGCGCCCCGACACGAGCGCGACCCGCACCCGGTCGGGTCCGCACGTCGCGAGGCGCGCGAGGGCCGCGGCGGCGGCCGGGGTGGGCCGCGACGCGAGCGGGTCGTCCCCGAGCGGGGCGAGCACCCCGTCGAAGTCGCTGGCGACCAGGACGGGGCCGGACCCCGCGTCCTCGTGCGGTGTCCCGGCGGCCGCCACGAGGGCCGCGAGGGCCACGCCCAGGTCGGCGTCTCCGCCGACCTGGGGCCGGGCGGTTCCCGACGACGTCACGCGCCCTCCCCCTCGACGGGTGCCTCGTCCGCGCGGGGGGCCGGGGCGTGCGTGCGGGGCGTGTCGCGCGAGGGCATGGCCCGGAGCACGCCGAGGAACGACTCGGACCACTTCGAGACGTCGTCGGCGAGGACCCGGCGGCGCAGGCGGCGCATGCGCTTGCGCTGCTCGCGCACGTCCATGTTCGCGGCCGCGACGATGATGTCCTTCATGCCGTCGATGTCGTGGGGGTTGACGAGCAGCGCGCCGCCGGCGAGCTCGTCGGCGGCCCCGGTGAACTCCGAGAGGACGAGGACGCCGCGGTCGTCGGAGCGGGCGGCGATGTACTCCTTGGCGACGAGGTTCATGCCGTCGCGCAGCGACGTGACGAGCATGACGTCGGCCGCGAGGTAGAGGGCGGCCATCTCCTCGGGCGGGTAGGAGTGGTGGAGGTAGTGGATCGCGGCGTGACCGATCTCGGCGTACTCGCCGTTGATGCGGCCCACCAGGCCCTCGACCTGCTCGCGCAGCTCCTGGTAGGCGCCGACGTTCTCGCGGCTCGGGCTCGCGACCTGGACGAGCGTGACGTGCTCGACGTCGATGCGCCCGTCCTGGAGGATCTCGCCGTAGGCCTTGATGCGGTGGCGGATGCCCTTGGTGTAGTCGAGGCGGTCGACGCCGAGCATCATGACCTCGGGGTCGCCCAGGTCGGCGCGGATCTCGCGCGAGCGGGCCTGGACCTCGGGGGTGCGGGCGAGCTCGTCGAACGTCCGGGAGTCGATCGAGATGGGGAAGGCGGCGGCGCGGACGTTGCGCGACGGGCGGTCCTCGGCACCGGGCACGGTCACGATGGGGCCGCGGGTCGTGTAGCCCGTGAGGCGGCGCACGGCGCGGATGAAGTTCGACGCGTCGCCCGCGCGCTGGAACCCGAGGAGGTCCGCGCCCAGGAGGCCCTCGATCACCTGGCGTCGCCACGGGAGCTGCTGGAAGAGCTCGAGCGGCGGGAAGGGGATGTGGTTGAAGAACCCGATGCGCAGGTCGGGGCGCTGCTCGCGCAGCATGCGCGGCACGAGCTGCAGCTGGTAGTCGTGGACCCAGACGGTCGCGCCCTGCTCGGCCTGGGCCGCGGCGGCGTCGGCGAAGCGCTGGTTGACGCGGCGGTACGCGTCCCACCACTGCCGGTGGAACGCGGGGGGTGCGATGACGTCGTGGTAGAGCGGCCAGAGGGTGTCGTTGGAGAAGCCCTCGTAGTAGCGCTCGATCTCGGTCGCGGACAGGGTCACGGGCACCAGGCGCATGTCGTCGGCGTCGAAGGGGTCGACCTCGAGGTCAGGAGCGCCGGACCAGCCGACCCAGGCGCCGTCGGACTTCTGCATGACGGGCTCGAGCGCGGTGACCAGTCCCCCGGGGGAGCGCTTCCAGTCGACGTGACCCTCGTCGTCGACCGTGAAGTCGACGGGGAGCCGGTTGGACACCACGACCAGGTCGTAGCCCGCTTTGCCAGTCAATGGAGATCTCCTTGATATTCGGTGGAACGTCCGTGAATCTCCACCCAGGTTATCGGTGTCGCGTCCCACCTGCTCCCGGGAGCGCAGGGCGGCGCCCCGAATTGTCGATACCTTGACTCCATGGAGGAGGCCAGCAGCAGACCTGTCGACCCGGCACGGAGCAACGGTGCCGCGCGGCGCGGCGGGCTGCCCACGGGCAGCGAGGTCGGCGGGTACCGCATCCTCGCCCGGCTCGGCGCCGGCGCCATGGGGGCGGTCTACGAGGCCGAGGACGGCGGCGGGAACCTCGTCGCCATCAAGTTCCTGCACGCGCACCTCGACGTCGACGCGCAGGGACGCGAGCGCCTGCGCCGCGAGGCCGTCGCCCTCCAGCGCCTGCGGCACCCCGCGGTCGCGCAGATCCTCGACGTCGAGCTCGACGGCTCCGAGGCGTTCATCGTGACCGAGCTCGTCGACGGCCCCAACCTCGAGGAGGAGATCGCGACGGGTGGCCCCCTCGACGCACGGGACCTCTTCGAGCTCGCGGACCAGCTCGCCGAGGCGCTCGAGGCGGTCCACGCGGCCGGCGTCGTGCACCGTGACCTCAAGCCCAGCAACGTCCTGGTGACCCAGAACGGCCCGGTCCTCATCGACTTCGGCATCGCGCACGGGCTCGACGAGGCGCGCGCGACCTCGACCGGCCTCGTCATGGGCACGCCGGGCTACCTGGCCCCCGAGCTCCTCGAGGGAGCGGCCCCGAGCGCCAACAGCGACTGGTGGGGGTGGGCGGCGCTGCTCGCGTTCGCCGCGACCGGACGACCCCCCTTCGGCATGCGACCGGTCGAGGCCGTGCTCGCGCGCGCCCGGTCCGGGGAGGCCGACCTCGACGGCCTGGGGCCGCGGACCGCCGCGGCGCTCGCGGCGGCGCTGCGTGCGGACCCTGCGTCCCGGCTCGGCCCGTCGGAGGTCGCGGCGGTCCTGCACCGCGTGGCGCAGGACGGTGACGGCCCGACGGCGTCGCTCGCCACCGGCGCGACCGAGGTCGTCCCGCAGCACTTCGGGGGAGGCGGGAGCGCAGGTGGTGGCGGCGTGGCCGGTGGTGCTGCCCTCGCGGGTGCCGCCGCCGTGGCGGCCGCCGGGGGGACGCTCGCAGCGGCCGAGCGAGCGGCCGCGGTGGGCGCCACGGCGGCCGGAGCCGGTGGCGCGGTGGCCGCGACCAAGGTCATGGGACCGGCTGGTGCCGCCGGAGGTGCAGCCGCAGGTGCGGCGGCGGGCGGCGGTGCGTCCGGTGCCGCGGCGACCGTCGCCCTGCCCGCCTCGGCGGGCGACGTCCAGCCGACGAGCGTCGTCCCGGTCGTGCGCTCGGCCGTGCCCGTGCCGCGCCCGACCCCGCCGGCCCCCTCGATCCCGCCGCTCGCAGCGACCCAGGTCATCGCCAACGACGGCCGGACCGTCGCGGTGCCCACGGCGCCACCCGTCGTCCCGGCGGCGACGGCCCCGCCGCCCTCGGTGCCGCCGGCATCCCTCGCGGGTGCGGCGGCCGTCGGGCCGACCGCGGTGCAACCTGCCGTCCCGCAGCCCACCCTGCGGCAGCCGCCGGTCCCCTCGGCGCCGCCCGGGGCGTACCCGCCCGCCCAGGGCCCGTACTCACCGCCTTCCCAGAACCCGTACGCGCCGCAGCCCGCACCGCCCGCGGACGCTCCGGCGTCGGGCAGGCGGAAGGGGCGTGGCGCGCAGGTGACCGAACCCGAGGGCGGCGACCCGCTGGACGCGTTCGGCCGGCCCCTCGGCGTGATCTCGGCCCCCGACTACGCGCGCCCCGCCCACCGGCGACGGACCGGGACCGTGGCGGCCCTCGGGCTGCCCCTCGTGCTGCTCGCCGGGACGTACCCGGGCGTCGCGTTCGTGCTGCTCGCCGCGGTCGTGGTCGTGCTGCGCGTCGTCGGCGTGGGCGCGGACTCGTTCCACGGCCGACGTGAGCGCAAGGGCGTGCAGCGCAGCGACGCGGTGCGGTCGGCGGTCGCCGTGCCCTGGTACGCGCTGCGCGCCGTCGTCGGCGCGGTGCCCTCGCTGCTCGTCGCGCTGTGCGGGGGAGTCCTGCTCGTCGTGGGCTCGTGGTGGCTGCTCGCGCCCGGGATGCTCGTCCTCGCGCCGCAGCAGAGCGTCGAGGCGCGGTCGGTCGGGGGCGTCAACGAACCGTGGGTGTTCACCGTCGTGCTGTGCGTCGCGATGGCGGTCACGGTGCTGCTCGCGTGGTTCGGGCCGCTCACCGGCCTCACCCGGTACGGTGCGCGCACCACGCTCGCGCACGTCGCCCCCGGTCGTGTGGGGGCGATCTTCCTCGTCCTGGCCGGGCTCGTGCTCACGGCGATGGTGCTCTTCTCGCTCGGCGACGGCGCGTCGATCGACTGGGCGCCCTTCCCCGGGCCTCCGCCGAGCCTGTGAACCCACGTGACCCGAACCCACGTGCCTCACCGGAAACTCTCAGACAGCGCGAGTACCCTGACCCCGTGACCAGGACGTCCGCCCCGGGAGCGCCCTTCGGCGCGACCCCCGGGACAGCCCCGAGCGAGACCGCACCCGCGGCCCGCTCGCGCGTGCGCACGGACGGCCCCGAGCGTCTGCTGACGCGGTCGCTGACCGCCGCGACCTCGCTCGTCGTCGCGGGGTTCCTCCTGGTCGTCGGCACCCTGACGCTCCTCGCGGACCGCGGCTTCAGCCTCGTCCACCAGTGCGTGCCCGCCCCGGGCGGCTGGGGAGTCGCGGGCGTGCACCTGGCCCTCCTGCGGGAGACCGCCGACTGCCCCGCCGGCACCGCCGCGCTCGGGGGGGACCCCGCCCGCGTCGTCACCGTGGTGGGCGTGCTCGCGCTTCCCGTGCTGCTCGCCCACCTCGCGCTGCTGCTCGCCGGGTGCGGGCTGGCCGCCGTGGCCCTGCGCGTCCGTGACCGTCTCACCGCGGTCCTGAGCCCGCGCCGCGCCGTCGCCCTGCTGCGGACGCCGCTCGCGCCCGTCGCCCTCTCGTGCCGGCAGGTCGTGCGGTCCGCGACCAAGGTGCTGCACCATCTCGCGCTCGCCGCGGTGCGCTCCCTGCGCGGGCCACCTGCCGCGCTCGCGGCCGCCTGACGACTCGATCCCGACTCGTCGCCGCCACGCGTCCGGTGCCACCCGCACCCTGGGCACGCGTGGCACGGACCGCTACCCTCGCGACCAGTGCGCCCCTGCGTGGGGCCGCGCCACCACTCGACCTCCAAGGACTCCCATGTCGAACGAACCCCGTCAGACCAAGGCCGACCGCCGCGACGCGGCCCGCGCAGAAGCACTCGCGCTGCGCGAGGCCCAGGCCAAGCGCGACAAGCGCAACCGTGCGATCACCATCGGCGCCCTCGTCGGTGGCCTCGCCGTGCTCATCGGCGCCTTCCTCTGGGTCTTCATCCCCGCGATGAACCAGAAGGACGCCCAGAAGACCGAGCCGCTCACGGGCGTCACGGCGCCCGCCGCCGCCAACGACACGGGCGGTATCCCGGTCGGCGCGGACGGCGTCGCCGGGACCAGCACCGAGGGAGCCGTCGAGCTCGGCGTGTACTTCGACTACATGTGCCCCATCTGCGGTGACTTCGAGAAGGTCAACTCCGCGTCGATCGACGAGATGCGCGAGGCCGGGGACATCACCCTGGTGCAGCACCCGGTCGCGATCCTCGACCGCTACTCGTCCGGCAGCCAGTTCTCGACGCGCTCGGCCTCCGCGTCCGCATACGTCGCCGAGCACGCCCCGGAGCAGTTCAACGCGTTCAACGAGGCGATGTTCGCCAACCAGCCCGAGGAGAACACGGCAGGCCTGACCGACGCGCAGATCGCGGAGATCGCCAAGACCGCGGGCGTCCCGGCCGACGTGGCCGACAAGATCGCCGCGGGCGAGGCGACCAAGGAGTTCGGCAAGTGGGCCGAGGGCGCGACCAGCCTCGCCACGCAGAACCCCGACCTCGCCAACCCGCAGACCGGTGGCTTCGGCACGCCGACCATCACGATCAACGGTGAGCGCTGGGACGGCAACTGGACCGACCCGGCCGAGCTCAAGAAGGCCGTCGAGGCCGCCAAGGGCTGACCTGCCCGGGCGCTCGCGGTGCGCCCCCGGGGTCGTCCGGGGGCGTCCCGGGGCGCACCCGGTGCGCTCAGGGTGCGTGCGCCGCACCCGCCGTGGTGGGCGTCGGGGGGGGGGGGGGGCCGGGCCCGGTCGGCGCCGCCGCCCCCCGCGCCCCCCCCGG
>NZ_JBHVOS010000037.1:0-4744 GCF_042887685.1 Oerskovia sp. NPDC057915
CGGACACGGACCTGCTCGCGCGCCTGGCGGCCGCGGGCATCCTGCCGCGTCAGGAGGTCACCGTCACGCCCGAGGCCGGGTCGTTCACCGTCTCGACCCAGGGCGCGCAGACCGTCCTGGACCTGCCCGAGGACGTCGCCCGCCACCTCTTCGTCACCGCCCCCTGACAAGAACCCACCACCACCCGCACCGCCCCGCACCCCACCACCGGGAGGCGGGGCGCAGTGCTGCCCGGCACCACGCACCGGACTTCACCCCCAACGATCCAGGGGCGCCGAGCGTCATGATCAGTGACACCGCCCACCAGGGGCGGTCGCACTGAAGAAGGGGGGGAACGGTGGCCGACTGGGACGACGAGCTCACCGCGCTGTGCACCCAGCGCGGTGACGCGCTCGTGGGATACGCCTACCTGCTCTGCGGGAACAGGCGCGACGCCGAGGACGTGGTGCAGGACGCGCTCGTCAAGGTCTTCTCGAGGCTCCGGGGACGGGGTCCGACGACGGAGCGGCGGACCGAGGTCGGCACGCCCCCGGGCGGGACACGGCTCTTCTCGCTCGATGACACGGCCGAGCACGAGCCCGACCGCACCGTCGCGCACCTCGAGGGATACGTGCGCCGGGCGATCCTCACGCTCTACCTCGACGGGTACCGTCGCCGACGGCACTGGCTCGGGCTGAGACATCTCGTCGGTCAGCGGGAGGGCGTCGCAGGACCCGAGGCTCCCGCCACGGCCCGTGCGGACACCGCCAGGGCGCTCGCCCGGCTGACCCCGCGGCAGCGAGCGTGCGTCGTCCTCCGGTACTACGAGGACCTGACGGTCCCGCGCATCGCCGAAGAGCTCGGGTGCGCCGAAGGGACGGTCAAGCGTCACCTGTCGGACGCGATGACCGGCATGCAGGTGACGCTGGGATCAGGTACCCCGGCCTCCGCCGCGGGCAGCAGGAGCGCCACGACGACAGCCCTGCCCGCACCTGCCACCACGAGCACCCCCCTCCCGACGCAGCCCGTCGGGAAGGCGCAGCGCACGACGAACGGGAGGAACACGAAGTGAGCGCCACCGACCACAGCCCCTCGGGCCACGAGGACGACCTGGGCCGCGCACTGCGCGACCTCGTCGACGACGCGTCCCTGCCCGGTCTCGACTCCCACATCGACGTCGTCCGCGGACGGACGCGACGCCGTCGGGCAGCCAAGAAGGTCGCCCTCGGGGCGACGACGCTGTGCGTGGCCGGGGCCCTCGGCGTCGCGGCCCTCACCCTCCCGCAGGGAGCCCGGCCCGAGCCCGTGGCCCCGGCCGAGTCGCCGTCTCCTTCTGCGACCCCGTCACCGACGCCTGCGGCCCTGCCTTCCTTCCCGACGCCGCTCACCGCACAGGCCCTCGAGTGCCAGCAGCCCGCCCCGACCCCGACGGGCGACCAGCTGCCCGCCCGTCTGAGCATCGACGCGGCCGGGCTGACCGTGCAGAACCTCGAGCTCGTCGACACCACGGTCACGACGACCTTCACCGACGACGCGAGGATCACCGTCGCCGGGGAGAAGTGGCCCGGCGCCCACGTCGTGGTGCAGGACGGCGTGATCGTCAGCTCGCTCCTCCCCCTCCCGGAGACCGACGGCCCCCTCGCTCCCGAGCCGGGCTCGTCGATCACCCGGGAGATGAGTGTCGACTCGTTCGCCACCTGCGACCCCGCAGGGCTCAACGACCACTCGCCCTCGCTGGAGCCGGGCGACTACCAGGTGTACGCGCTGTCCCGGTTCCAGCTCGACTCCTGGGCACCCGTCGGTGCGGACGGCACGGTGGGCCCCGAGACCGCAGGAGGCCTGTACGACGGGTGGCTCGTCTCGGAGCCCGTGCCGCTGACGATCGTGCCGGCAGCAGGCGCCGACACCGTCGCGCTCCAGGACGTCCTGCTCGCCGACACGTCGGCCGTCCTCGCGTCGCTCCGCCAGGCGGCGGAGGCCGGCAGCACCGTGGCTCTCGACCTCCTCGTCGATCCTCGGCAGATCTCCGTGACCGACGGGCCGTCCGGGACCCGGACCCTCACCATCGCCCCGAACGCCAGCACCGGCGAGCGGCAGCGGACGGCCAGCGACGACGGATGGACCCTGGTCCTGCGCGGCGGAGCCCCGTTCTCCGCCCCGGCGCCGTCGGGCTACGCCTTCTCCCGCTTCGTCGGGACCTACGAGGTGCTCGTGGACGACTCGGGAGCGACCCCGACCGTCAGCCTCCAGGTGATCGACGGGGGGATGGCGTCCCAGGCCCCCGCGACCAAGGACCGAGAGGTCTGCGACGCGTACGACGACGCCATGAACGGCATCGACACCGCCGGCGGCCCCCTCGGGACGTACACGGACGACTTCGTCGCGCTCTCCGCCGACACTGCTCCAGCGGCGGACTCCCCGCTCTACCGGGAGCTGCGAGCACGGTGGAGCGACTCCCCCAGCGCCTGGTGGGCCGTCGTCCACAGTGCGGAGCTGATGCGCACGACGGACCACGGCGGAGACTCCCTCGCCCTGATCTGCGAAGGATCCTGACCCACCGCTCGCCGGGCCGCGGTCCCGCTCACCCCACGGGTGAGCGGGACCGACGTGCGCGGCGAGGAGGGGACGCACCGTCGACAGGTCGTCGACACTTCACCCCAACCTTTTGCCGGTGCTGCTCGTTGAGAGCGGTGACACGGCACGCTGATCGATGCAGGAGGACTTCATGGCCCGTTGGGAGCAGGTGCTGGACGAGATCGTCCGCACCCGTCGGAGAGCGCTGGTGGGGTACGCGTACCTCCTGTGCGGCGACCTGCGGGAGGCGGAGGACCTCGTCCAGGAGGGGCTCGTGCGAACGTTCCGGCGAGGCCGCGCCTCGACCGACTTCGAGCTCGCCGAGAGCTACGTCCGCAAGGCGATCCTCACGACGTACCTCGACGGGTTCAGGCGCCGGCGGCACTGGGAAGAGATCCGGCACCTCTTCGGCGAACCGGAGGTGCCCGACGCCCCGTCGACCACCGACGCCCGGCTCGACGTGCAGAAGGCGCTCATGACGCTCGCTCCCCGCGAGCGCGCCTGCGTCGTCCTGCGCTACTACTCCGACCTCACGATCCGTCAGGTCGCCGACCAGCTCTCGCTCAGCGAGGGCACGGTCAAGCGGTATCTCAGCGACGCGAACAGCAAGCTCGCGGCCGGCCTCGGCCCGATCGACACCCCGTCAGACGACCTCGACGTCACTCCCCTGGGAGGAGCCCGATGAACGACAAGATCCCGCCGTCGACACCGCTGCACCTCGACGCGGCCCTCTCCGACATCGCGACCGACGCGAGCCGTGCCGTCTCCGACGGGCTCACGGGCTCGGCCGAGGTGCACCGCCTGATCAAGCGCTCGCGCCGTCAGCGCGCGGCCGCGTTCGGTTCCGCAGGGTTCGTCCTCCTGGGCGTCGCAGGCATCGGCCTCTCGGGCGTCCTGTCCCCCGCACCGGTCGAGATCCTGCCGGCCCCGCCGGTACCGTCGCCGACCCCCGAGGTCGTCGAGCCTCTCGACGGTGCGTTCGCTCCCGCGTGCGGGGACGACCTCTCGGACCTCCTCGCGACGACGACCCCCGTGGCGCTGGCTCCCGGCGGGTCCCCGGAACGGCCGCTCGTCCTCGACAACACCGGCGAGTCCCACCTCGCCGTGACGTCCGACGGCGTGGTCGCCCTCTACCTGCTCGATGCCGAGGGCAAGGTCGCGTCCCTCCCGGCGATGCCCACCCCCCCGACGGACGAGACGCCGTCGGACCGGTCCACGTCCGAGCTCGAACCAGGGGCGTCCGCGGAGCTCGCCACGTCAGGCGTCGGCGCATGTGACGGGTCCCAGCCGCCCACCAGCGGGACGTACACGGCCATGGGCTTCCTGACGGCCGACCTGGCGCCCGCCGGTCAGGGCCCCACGACGGCCACGGTCGCCGGCGGACCATGGATCGTGACGACCGACGAGGCCGGGCGGTTGACGAGCATCGACGGGCACGCGGTCGCCGTCGAGCCCGTCCAGCCCGTCGAGCCCGAGACTCCCCCCGAGGCCCCGGAGCCGCCGACGTATCTGCCCGGCGCCTTCGGCACCGAGCGGGCAACCTTCCCCGCACCGAGGACGATGGAGGATCTCCAGTGCGGGAGCCCTGCCCCAGCCCCTTCGGGTGACGACCTGCTCGCACGTCTCGAGGTCGTCGGCCGGGTCCCGGTCGTCGACGCGACGTCTCAGCCGTCGATCACCGCGCGGGTGACGACCCACGCGCACGCCCGACTCAACGTCGTCGACTGGTCCTTCCTCTACGAGTACGTGATCTCCCAGGACGGCGTGATCGTCTCGAGCCCCCTGACCGCCACGGACTCGTACGAGTACACGGAGATGCAGCCCGGTGCGGTGCAGGACGGCAGGTTCACGCTGGCGGCGACCGGGGCGTGCGACCTGTACGGCACGAGCGCGCCCCAGCCGCTGCCTCCGGGCACGTACCAGCTGCACGCGGTCTACCCCTGGTTGGTCGACTCGTACGCGCTGCAGCAGACCGACGGCACGTGGGGACGGACGATCGCGCGGGAGTCGGGAGGGGAGTCGCTGTTCAAGGGAATCCTCGTGTCCGCCCCCGTCACCTTCACGGTGCGGTAGCAGCCCCCGACTGCGCCCCTGCGGCGGGGCGGGCGCCCGACCGGGGGGGCGCGCCCCCGGGCCCCGCCCGCGCGCCCCCCCGCCCGCCCCCCCCCACCCCCCACACACCCCCGGCCGG
>NZ_JBHVOS010000037.1:4754-20366 GCF_042887685.1 Oerskovia sp. NPDC057915
AAAAATATTTTTCGGGGGCCTGGTTATTTTTTTTAACTCCCCCGGCCCCCCGCGGCCCCCCGGGGGGGGGGGGCCCCCCCCCCCCGCGCCCCCGCCCGCCGCGCCACGTCCGCTGCCCGCCCGGCCGCGCCACACCTCTCGCAAACACTCCTCCTGCGCTTGAATGGGTGCACCGACCTGCACCGAGGAGCACGCATGCCCCGCTCGACCTCTCTGTCCCGCACCTCCGCCCCACCCTGGGCGGAGACCGTCGCCTCCTGGGCGGGGAGGATCGTGCAGGCCGTGGCCTTCTGGCTCGTGCTCGCGCTGGTCCTGCTGCTGTTCGCACCGGGATTCGTGCGGACGGTGAGCGACTGGCTGGCGGTCCTGAACATCCCCACGTTCCCGAGCGTCTTCTCCGTCGTCCTGGTCGGCGTGATCGCGAGCGGCCTGCTGCGGCGCCAGCGCGCGGCCCTGTGGTTCGTCGTGATCGTGTGGCAGTTCCCGGTCGCGGTGCTGGGGCTCGCGGTGGGCCTGCTGTGGGTCTTCGACGAGGACAAGCAGGCGCTGCGCTCCGACGGACTGGTCCTGTCCCCGTTGGAGATCGCGTCGTGGATCGTCGCCGTCGCTGCCGTGGTCCTGCTGATCGCGGCCCGGTCGGCGTTCCCGGCCCGGGTCAGCAAGGGCGCATGGTGGCGGGCGATCCTCGTGCTCGTGGGCGGCGTCGCGGTGTCCGCCTTCCTGACCCTCCTCCTGCTGGAGGTCTTCCCCCACACCCTGCACGGGATGCGCAACCGGGTGAACTGGAGCCTGTCGGTCGCGCTCGGCCTCAAGCCCAGCGACTACCCGCTGCACGCCGACGGCTCGGGGCCGGGGTGGCTGGCCCTGGTCGCGGGTCTGATCTCGGCGCTCGCCCTGGTGCTCGCGATCGCGGTCTTCATGCGCTCGGCCCCGCACGACGCCAAGGTCGAGGCGGCCGACGAGCTCGCCGTGCGCAAGCTCCTGCTCGAGCACCCCAGCGACGACTCTCTCGGGTACTTCGCGACGCGCTGGGACCGCAGCGCGATCTTCTCCCAGGACCAGCGGGCGGCCGTGACCTACCGGGTCATCTCGGGCGTGTGCCTGGCCGCGGGCGACCCGATCGGCGACAAGGCGAGCTGGCCCGACGCGATCGAGCAGTGGCGCGCGCACGCCCGGCGCTTCGGCTGGGTCCCCGCGGTGCTGTCGACGAGCGAGGTGGGCGCCAAGGCGTTCCAGGCCGTGGACCTGCACCCGATCGCGCTGGGTGACGAGGCGATCATCAACACGCGGACGTTCACGCTCGACGGTCCGGCGATGCGGTCGGTGCGTCACGCCGTCGCTCGCCCCGAGCGCGAGGGGTACCGGGTCCTGGTCCGCCGTCAGGCGGACATCCCCGCCGACGAGCTCGCAGCCCTGGTCGCCGCGGCGGACGAGTGGCGCCACGGCGAGGAGCGCGGCTTCTCGATGTCGTTGAGCCGCCTCGGGGACCCCGCGGACCCGCGCGAGATGATCGTCTCCGCGCACGCCGCCGACGGGACCCCGCGGGGCCTCCTGTCGTTCGTGCCCTGGGGCCGGCGTGGTCTGTCGCTCGACGTGATGCGCCGCCACCCGCAGGCCGTCAGCGGGGTCACCGAGCTCATGGTGACCGAGCTCGTCGCCGCCGGGCGAGGCATGGGCATCGACCGCATCTCGATGAACTTCGCGATGTTCCGCGGTTCGTTCGAGCAGGGGGCGCGCATCGGCGCGACCCCGATCCAGCGCTTCAACCGCCGCATGCTGCTGATCGCGTCGCGGTTCTGGCAGCTCGACTCGTTGTACAAGTCGAACGAGAAGTACCTGCCGGACTGGAAGCCGCGCCTGCTGTGCTTCCAGAACGCGGGCCAGCTCACGCAGGTCATCTTCGCGGTGGGACAGGCCGAGGGATTCCTGCCCAGCACCCCGAACCTGTTCCACCGCCGCGACCGCTCGCCCGACCTGCACCGCCCCGAGGTCTCCGCGGCGTTCGCCGAGGCCGTGCGCGCCCAGGAGGCGGCGCTGCTCACGGTCACGGCGCCCACGCGTCGCCTGACCGAGCAGCAGGCCACGCGGCACGCCAAGCTCGACGTGCTGCGCGCGGCGGGCATGGAGCCCTACCCCGTCTCCGTCCCGCGCACGGTCTCGATCGCGGAGGCAGCACGCCGAGGCGCGTCGCTCGGCCGGGCGCAGTCCCCCTCAGGTCCCGACGGCGCCGCGACACCCGGGGAGAGCCCCGCACCGGGCGACGTGGCCACCCAGGGCGACCTGTCCGTCGTCGGGCGCGTGGTACGCCTGCGGGACCACGGCGGCGTGATCTTCGCCGACCTGCGCGAGGGCGTCGACGAGATCCAGGTCATGTTCACGGCCGACCGGCCCGGGCCCGACCTCGGGCTCTGGCGCCGCGCGGTCGACCTGGGCGACCAGGTGAGCGTCACGGGAGACCTGACCCGCAGCCGCCGCGGCGAGCCGTCCCTGCACGCGGACGCGTGGCAGATGGCGTCCAAGGCCCTCACCTCGCCGCCCGACAAGCACCGCGGTCTCGCCGACGCCGAGGCGAAGGTGCGGCTCAAGCACATGGAGCTCGCGCTCGACACCCGGACGGCGCAGATCCTGCGCGGACGCAGCGCAGCCGTGAGGTCGCTGCGCGACTCGCTCGCGGCCCGCGACTTCATCGAGGTCGAGACCCCGATCCTGCAGCGCGTGCACGGCGGGGCGAACGCCCGGCCGTTCACGACGCACATCAACGCGTACGACCTCGACCTGTACCTCCGCATCGCACCCGAGCTGTTCCTCAAGCGGCTCGCGATCGGCGGTGTCGGGCGGGTCTTCGAGCTGGGCCGCAACTTCCGCAACGAGGGCGTCGACGCGACCCACAACCCCGAGTTCACGTCGCTCGAGGCCTATCAGGCGTACGGCGACTACACGACGATGCGCGAGCTCACGCGCGACCTCATCGTCGAGGCCGCGATCGCCGTGCACGGCGAGCCGATCTCCCGCCGGGCCGACGGGACCGTGGTCCGGCTCGACGGCGAGTGGCCCGTGCGCACCGTGCACGGGGCCGTGTCCGAGGCCGTGGGCCAGGAGGTCACCCCGGACACCCCGATGTCCACGCTCCAGGCGATCTGCGAGGAGAAGGGCGTCCACTTCACCCCGGACATGACGCACGGGGCGATCGTGACCGAGCTCTACGACGCGTTCGTCGAGGGGCAGACCGTCGAGCCGACGTTCTACACCGACTTCCCCCTCGAGACCTCACCCCTGACGCGCACCCACCGCCGCGACCCGCGCCTGGCCGAGCGGTGGGACCTCGTCGCGTTCGGCGCCGAGCTGGGCACCGCGTACTCGGAGCTGATCGACCCCGTGGACCAGCGCGACCGCCTCACGCAGCAGTCCCTGCTCGCCGCAGCGGGCGACCCCGAGGCCATGGAGGTCGACGAGGACTTCCTGTCCGCCCTGGAGTTCGCGATGCCACCCACGGGCGGTCTCGGGATCGGCGTGGACCGCGTCTACATGATGCTCATCGGGGCGAGCATCCGCGAGACGCTCGCGTTCCCGTTCGTGAGGCCCTCGGGTCGGGGCTGACCCGTCCCCGTCCCGGGGTTCCGGTCAGCGCGCGGCGGCGCGCCGGAACCCCGCGCCGAGCAGCATCCCGGGAGCGAGCGAGACCAGCACGGCCCCGACCGCACCAACCATGACGTACCGGACTCTCGTCGTCGAGCGGCGCGACGGGACGAGGGCGGGACCACCGCAGGATCCGACGAGTTTTCCGCAGCACCGTGCGGCCCCGGTCGCATCGGGGACCGACGGGGTTCCGCGCATCGATAACGAACGAGTAACGTAGGCCGCGATCGGGCGCACGACGGACGGCAACGACCACTGGCTCCCGCACCACGAAGTCAGTGCCGACCTCCACCCGGAGGCCGTCCCCGAGCACAGGAGTCCCGTCAGGTGGAAGCGTCCGCACCGGTCCAGCAGCGCTCGCACGGCGCCGCACCGACCCCCACGCGGCGTCAACGTCAGGCCGAGCTCCGCGCGCGAGAGCTCGCCGCGGCCGGACTCGAGGGACGCCCCCACGTCGACCACCTGCAGGTCGAGCACCGGCACACCAGCACCGCGCGCCCCGCGACGTTCGCCGTGCCGCAGGCCTCGGTCGAGGACCGCCCGACGCCGTCCCGCCCGTTCCCCGTGCCGACGGCGGCGACTCCCGTGACGGCCCCGGCCCCGCTGGCGGCAGCACCGGCAGCGGCCGTCGCCGCAGCCCCTCGCACCTCTCCGTTCCCGCCGACCGGCATCCTGCGCGCGGCTCCCGAGCCGGCCGCCCCGATCCGGACGCCGTCGGGTGAGATCCCCGTCGTCCTGGTCCCTGCCCCGACGCCGCTCCGCTCGACGCCCACGCCGGTCGTCGCCGCCGGTGGCGAGGACGCGCAGGCGGCCTCGCTCACCGACCCGGTCTTCCCGCCGCTCAGCCGTCGCGAGCGCAAGTCGGGCGCCCCGGCGACCGGGGCCACCCCGGTCGCACCGGCGACACCGGCCCGGGGCACGCTGTTCGGCTCACGGCTCGTGGCACGCGCCGCGACGGGTGCCGCCTTCGTCGGCGCCCTGGCCTGCGTGCCCATGATCATCCCCGGCACCGCGTCGGGCGACCTCGCCCCCGGTGGGCAGCAGGCCGACCTCGCGGACGACGAGGGCGGGAGCACCACCACGCTCGCCAACACCGCCGAGGACGACATGATCGCCAAGGCCGAGGCCCTCCTGGCGCGCGCCGAGGCCTCCTCGGCCTCCACGCACGAGCTCGAGACCGCGCGTGCCGAGCTCACAGCCCTCAAGGACCAGATCCTCGCCGAGCGCAGCGAGGGCTCGCAGCGTGCGTCACGCTCGAACGAGCGCACGTCCCTCGCGGACAGCACCGAGGTCGCCGACACGACGGTCGCCCAGGGCGAGGGGGCGACCGGACCGCTCACGGCAGCAGACCTCGGCCAGGCGATGAACAACGTGGCGATGCAGCTCAACGACTTCGGCGAGCCGTCCCAGTCGGTCGTCACGCCGGCCCCCGCGACCCCGGCCGAGCTCGCGGCCGATCGCCGGAACCGTGCAGCGACCCTGCTCGACCAGTGCGGGTCCGCCAACTTCTCCAACGGCAAGATCCCGGCGTCGGCCCTCACGTCTCTGTCGTTCGCCCCGAGCCAGTCCCTGCGCTGCGACGCGGCCGCGATGCTCGAGGAGCTGTCCGACGCCTACGCGCAGCGGTTCGGCACGTCGATCCCGTTGACGGACACGTACCGCTCCTACTCGGAGCAGGTCTCGACCCGGGCCGCGAAGCCTGGCCTCGCCGCCGTCCCCGGGACGTCGAACCACGGCTGGGGTCTCGCGATCGATCTCGCAGCCCCGGCGTCGAGCCCCGGTTCGGCCCAGTACAAGTGGCTGCGCGCCAACGCCCCGCTGTACGGGTGGGACAACCCCGCGTGGGCTCGCCCCAACGGGTCCAAGCCCGAGCCCTGGCACTTCGAGTACGCGGCCGGCTGGTAGCCGACACCTCTCAGCGGAACGCCGCGTCCGCGTCAGGAGCGAGCGCCCCGTCGGGGACCTCTCCTCGCAGGACCTGCGCGACGACGTCGGGCCTCGTGAGCGGGAACATGTGCCCTTCGCCCGGGAGCCCGTAGACGCTCGCACCGAGGCGTGCCCCGAGCTCGCGCTCCTCCCGCAGGAACGGGCCCTGCCCGCGGCTCCCCCACCCGACGAGCTGGACCGGGCGGACCGCGAGACGGTCGAGGGCGTCGGAGCGGTCCGCGAACAGGGCAGTGACGCGTTCGGCCTGCGACCAGCTCTGCTCGTACTGCCCCACCAGGAGTCGCCACGCCTCGGGCGTGCCGTAGCGGTGGGCGGCCTCGTCGTCGGGCATGGGGTCGGGGCGGTGCGTCCCGTCGTACCAGGCCCGACGGCGCAGCGCGGGCCCGCGCCTCGTCACCGCCCCGCAGCGCGAGAGCAGGGTGCCGCCCGCGTGGAGCAGCCTCTCCGCGAACAGCGTCGCCCCGACCGGGGCGGGCCGCTCCGGTCGCCGCGGCAGGAACGGGGCCGTCGGGTCGAGGAGCACGACCGCCCCGAGCTCCTCGGGATGGGTCAGCGCCCACTCGATCGCGGCGAGCCCCCCGACGCTGTGGCCCACGAGCCCGATGCTCGCGGGGGCGTGCGGTCCGTCCAGGCCGAGGGCCGACCGGATCGCGGCGACGGGCGCGGTGACCGCCGTCTCCCACGAGTCGAGCACGAGCACGGTCGCGGCCGGGAACTGCTCCCGCACGACGCTCGCGAGGGGCTGCATGTCGGAAGGGGCGAGCAGGAGCCCGGGCAGGATGACCCACGTGGTGGGGGGCGGGGTCGCCGTCGTCATGGAGCCCAGTTCATCACGCGTTCCTGGGACTCGCCTCGGAGGAGGCTGTGGGTTCGTTCGCCACCTCCGCCGAGCCACCCTCCCGAGGGTGGGCGCTGCGCTGCGGGATCCTCAGGACCTGCACCGCGAGCACCAGGACGACCGAGAACGCGACGATCTGGACGCGCTGCGCGATCCCCGTACCGAGCGGGAGGGGGCTGCCGAACATGCCGATCGTGCCGGTCACGATCCCCAGGACGGGTCCGAGGGAACCCGCGAGGCGGGCCGAGACGCCGAGGGGGGTACGCCGTCGGGCGCGCGCGAGCCACACGATCCCCGCGCTCGCGACGAACGAGCTGATCCCCGACGCGACGCTCGAGAACGTGTGCGCGTGGTGCGCCGCGCTCAGGTGCCCCGCCTCCTCGCGCGCGGCGCAGCTCCCGACGGACAGTGCGCAGTCGAGCGGCAGCAGCGCGTCGGCCATGGTCGCGAGCCCGAACGCCACGAGCGCCCAGAAGGTCACCCGCTGCACGAGGCTCGCGGCCGGCCGACCGGTCGCGCGTCTACGCCGGTGCGCGACGCCCAGGACCGTCAGCCCGGCGACCACGAGCGCGCCCGAGGCGAGATCGGTGCCCCGGAAGAGCGCGGACGTCGGTTGGTCGAGCGCCGCGAGCTCGGACAGGTAGGACCGGGCCGGGTCGAGGGGCCACCCTGCGGCAGCCTCGAGCACGACACCCACGTAGAGGATCCCGGCGAGGGTCAGGAGGACCTGGGCGACGGTGACGAGGCGGCTCGCGGGCTCCGTCCTGGCGGTCTGCGGACGGCTCACGCGACCAGCGCCTGCACGCCGACGACGATGCGCTCGATGCCGAACTCCAGCTCGGCCTCGGCCGAGTACGCGGACTGCTGCACCTCGCCGACCGTCGCACCCACGCGCCCGGCCACGGCGAACGTGCTCATCGCGCTGATCCGTTCGAGGAGCGGGGCGTTCGCGCTCCACCACTCGTCGTCGGTCTGCCCGCTCTCCTCGTGCGCGAGACGGGCCGCGCGGGCCCGGCGCGCCGCGGTGGTCGCCTGCCCGACGACGAGCGTCACGGTCGCGTCCATCGCGACGTCGTCGAGCCCGACGCCCTCGATCGCGCGCAGCTCGACGTCGTACTTGCGGGTCTCCCCCGGCCCCAGGACGGGCCGGGCGAGGTCGATGTCGAGGAGCCACGGGTGCGCCGCGAAGAGGTCCCAGTTGGCGCGGGCCACCGACCGCAGGCGGTCCTGCCACGTGGCTCCCGGTGCCTCGCCCTCGGGGTAGAGCTCGCCGTAGGCACGGTCGACGACCAGGTCCACGAGGTCGTCCTTGTTCTGGACGTAGGTGTAGAGCGACATCGTGCCGATCCCGAGCTCGGCGGCCACTTTGCGCATGGACAGCCCGGCCAGCGCACCCTCCGCGTCCGCGAGCCCGACGGCAGCACGCGCCACCTCGTCGGGCGTCCGGGACTGCTGGGGTCCTCTCGCGCCACGATCGGCGTGCAGGCCCCACAGCAGCGCCAGGGTGCGCGCGGGGTCGCGGGTGGTCGCGGGGGACGTCGGGGTCGGCACGGGCTGCCTCCTCGTGAGCGATCGGGGATCATCGAGAGGGCTCGACGGACGCCCGACCTGTCGGGAATGATCTGCGTACATCGTACGTTGATCGCTCGGACGATCGACGGACGACGCACCAGGAAAGAGGTCCTGTGCCGCGAACAGCGCCACACCCGACGACCGGCTCCCCAGCGGGTGACGCCCCTTCAGGGGTGCTCGACAGGCTGCTCGACGCCTGGGCCGCGGGCGACGGCAGTCCCACCGACGTGTTCTGGGGAGCGGTGTGCGCCGAGACCCTCGGGCACGTCGCAGCCGGACGTCTCGTACCCGTGGTCACCGCGGGCCGCGCGGGCTGGCGGGTCGGCCCGCTCGACGGCACCGCCCTCGACCGCGTGGACGCCCTCGCCGACGCGATGCCCGACGGCGCCGCGGTCCCCGAGGCCCTTCGCGGGACCGGGGCGGACGCGGACGGCGACCTCGACGACAGGACGCCCACCGACGGTCCCTCCCCGCTGCCCGGAGCAGCGCGCACGAGCACGGTGCGACGGGTCATGGATGCCGTCGCCGACGCATGGGTCCGGCGCGCCGCGCCGACCGCGGTGGTGCAGGGTCCCGCCGCTCTGCTGGTCGCCTCGTCGGCCGACGCGACGCCGGACGCGACGCCCGACGACGCGATGCTCGACGACGAGCCGGCAGGGCGCGGGCTCGCCGCGTGGGCCCACGACGCCGCCGCGCTGCTCGACCCTCGTGTCGCCGTGAGCCTCCGGCTCGCTCCCCTGCCGGGGGACGGACCTCTCGCCGGGGGTGACCGGGTTGCTGCCGCGGGTGACCGCGATGCCGCCGAGGGTGACCGGGGTGCTGCCGAGGGTGACCGCGATGCCGCCGAGGGTGACCGGGTTGCTGCCTGGGGTGACGGTACGGCCGCCGACGGCGACCGCGCTACCGCCGACGGTGACCTCGCCGGCCGCGACTGGATCGCGACGGTCGTGGTGCGCGGGCGCGACGCTGCCCGGACGGCGGACGAGCTGTGGGCCGCCGCCCGCACCGACGCCGGTGCCCGCGAGGCCGTCGGGGACGTCCTGGTCCGGCTGCGCGCAGGAGCCCACGCCTGGCCTCCGCTCGACGGGCTGCTCGACCGGCCGGTGCCCGACTCGCTCGTCCTCGCCCCGGCGGACGTGCGCGAGCTGCTCGCCGAGGGCGCGTCGGCTCTGGCCGCGACCGGCATCGGTGTCGAGTGGCCGGCGAGCCTTGCCGGTCAGGTCAGGTCGGTCGCGGTGTTCTCACCGACCGAGGCACCGACGGACGCGATCGGTGCGCTCCCCGCGCTGCTGCGCAACGGCGCGTACGGGAGCTCCTCCGTGCCGAGCTCTCCGATGATGCTCACGCACGAGCTCACCCTCGACGGGGTCCGCCTCACCGCGGCCGAGCGCGAGCACCTGGCGCGTGTCCACGCCGAGGGCCGCTCCGCCGTCGTGCGTCTGCGGGGGCGATGGGTCCTCGCCGACCCGGCCGCGGCGCAGGCAGCCTCGCGACGCGCGGCCCAGCCCGTCACCGCGCTCGACGCCGTCTCCGCGGCACTCACGGGCGTCGCCCGCGTGGGCGACCAGGACCTGGTCGTGACACCGACCCCGTGGCTCGACCGGCTCCGCGCCGAGCTCGACGACCCCACCCCGGCGCGCGACGTCGTCGTGCCGGACGGACTGAATGCCTCGCTGCGCGAGTATCAGCTCGACGGCCTGCGCTGGCTCGCGCGGCTGACCGGGCTGGGGCTCGGCGCATGCCTCGCCGACGACATGGGCCTCGGCAAGACGATCACACTCATCGCGCTGCACCTGCACCGCTCCCGCCCCGACGACGCCACGCCGCCGTCGGTGGTCGGCACGGGTACGGGGCCCACCCTGGTCGTGTGCCCGGCCTCGCTCCTGGGCAACTGGGAGCAGGAGATCCGCCGGTTCGCGCCCGGGGTCGCGGTGCGCCGCTTCCATGGCGCGTCGCGCGACCTGCGCGGGGTCGACGCCGGGTTCGTGCTGACGACCTACGGGACGGTCCTGTCGGACGCCTCGCGGAGTGCACCCGTGCTCGGTGCGCACCGCTGGGGTCTCCTGGTCGCGGACGAGGCGCAGCACGTCAAGAACCCCGCGTCCGCCACCGCGAGGGCGCTGCGCACGATCCCCGCCGACGCGCGCGTCGCGCTGTCCGGGACGCCCGTCGAGAACAACCTCACCGAGCTGTGGGCCGTGATGGACTGGCTCAACCCCGGCCTCCTGGGCACGCGCGGGCAGTTCCGGCGGCGGTGGGCCGACCCGATCGAGGGGACCCGGGACCCGGTCCTCGCCGAGCGCCTCTCGCGCCTGGTCCGGCCGTTCCTGCTGCGTCGGCGCAAGTCCGACCCGGGGATCGCGCCGGAGCTGCCGCCCAAGACCGTGACCGACCAGGTGGTGCCGCTCACGGCCGAGCAGGTCGGGCTCTACGAGGGCGCCGTGCGATCGGCTCTCGAGGAGATCGACCGGGCCGAGGGCATGGGGCGCCGCGCCATGATCGGCGGCCTGCTCACGCACCTCAAGCAGATCTGCAACCACCCGGCGCAGTACCTGCACGAGGAGGAACCTCGGCTGTCGGGGCGGTCGGGCAAGCTCGACGCCTTCACCGAGCTCGTCACGACCGTCCGGGCCGAGGAGGGCGCGATCCTCGTGTTCACGCAGTACGTCGCGATGGCCCGGCTCCTCGAGGCTCACCTCGCACGGCGCGGCGTACCGACGATGCTGCTGCACGGCGGGACCCCCGTGGCCCAGCGCGAGCAGATGGTCGCGCGCTTCCAGGCGACCGAGGGGATACCGCCCGTGTTCCTGCTCTCGCTCAAGGCCGCGGGGACCGGGCTCAACCTCACCCGTGCCGACCACGTCGTCCACTTCGACCGTTGGTGGAACCCCGCCGTCGAGGAGCAGGCGACCGACCGGGCCTACCGGATCGGGCAGACACGACCCGTCCAGGTGCACCGGCTGACCAGCGAGGGAACCATCGAGGAGCACATCGCCCGCATGATCGAGTCGAAGAGGGAGCTTGCCGACGCCGTCCTGGGCGCCGGAGGTGTCGAGGGTGCGATCTCGGAGCTGAGCACCGCGGACCTCGCCGAGCTGGTGTCGCTGCGGGGAGCCGAGGGTGACGTGCTGGGCGCCGAGGGTGACCGCCGAACGCCCGGCGGCGACGAGAGGAGGCGCTCGTGAGCGCCGTGGGATTCCCCGCCTTCCCTCCGACGGGCACCGCGACCAAGGGGGCCGTCCGCCGTGGCCAGTCGTGGTGGGCCCGCGCCTGGGTCCGCGCGATGGAGGAGTTCGCCCTGGACGCGGGGCCGCTCAAGAAGGGTCGCGCCTACGCCCGGACGGGGCGCGTGGGCTCGATCACGGTCAGCCCGGGAGCCGTCCAGGCGCGTGTACAGGATGACGATGGCGAGATGTACCACACGGTCGTCTCGCTCGAACCGCTGACCGACGACGAGTGGGACCGCTTCCTGCGCACCCTCGCGTCGCGGTCCGGGCGGCTGGCCGCCCTGCTCACGGGCGAGATGCCCCGCGACGTCGTGGCCGCCGCGGTCGACGCCGACGTCACGCTGCTCCCGGGGGTCGGCGACCTCGAACCCGAGTGCGACTGCCCCACCTGGGACCTCCCCTGCCTGCACGCGGCAGCGCTCAGCTACCAGGCCGGCTGGCTGCTCGACGCCGACCCGTTCGTGCTCTTCCTCCTGCGCGGCCGGTCCCGGGAGCAGGTCCTCGACGCGCTGCGCGGGCTCTCGTCACCTGACCCGGCTGCCGGACCGTCGAAGCCGCCGACAGGCACCACGCCTGACCCGGCCACCGCCCCGGTGACCGGCGCAGAGGCGGACGCTGCGCAGTCGGGCGTGCGGGTCCTCGGCGAGCTGCCCCCGCCGCCCGACGTCCCCGAGCCCCCGGCGGCCACCGACCTGCTGCCCGGCGTGCCGGACCGGACGACTGAGGGAACGCCCGTCGACCTCGCCGGCCTGCGGGCCGTGCTGGCCGCCGCCGCCCTGTCGGCCGCCGATCGACTCACCGCGCTGGACCGCTGACGGCGCCAGCCACCGTTGACGAGGCCCGCCGCGGCGGCGAGGCTCAGCCCGAGCTCGGCTCCGTGCGCTCGAGCAGGACCATGACCTCGTAGTGCGTGGTCTGCGGGAACATGTCCAGCACGCGGCCCCGCACGGGGCGCAGCGACGGCATGGCCGCGAGGTCACGGGCCAGCGACACCGCGTTGCAGCTCGAGTAGACGACCTGCTGCACGGTCGAGGACTCGAGCCAGCCCGCGAGCTCGGCGCCGATCCCGCGCCGCGGCGGGTTCACGATCACGAGGTCCGGGGCCCGCTGGGCCGCGAGCGCGAACGCCGTGGCGTCACCGGCCGCGAACGTTACGTCGTCGAGCCCGGCCTGGGCCGCGCTGCGCTCGGCGCTCACGATCGCCTCGCGGCTGGACTCGATCCCGACCACCCGACGGCCGGGCGTCGCGCAGTGGAGCGCGAAGCCGCCCACGCCGCAGTACAGGTCCCAGACGCTGCCCGGCGCAGCCTCGTCGACCCACTCCCGCCCCTGGCGGTACAGCGCCGCCGCGACCTCGGTGTTGGTCTGGAAGAAGCTCTGCTGACGCAGGTGCATCTCGATCCCGTTGACCCGCATGGTCAGCGTGTCGGCCTCGGTCAGCAGGATCTCCTGCTCGCCCTCGAGCGCGGCCTTGTGCTCGGGCAGGATGTTGACCGACACGACGCGAGCCTGCGGCAGTGCCTTGAGCAGGCTCGGCAGGTGCTTCCGGAGGCGTGAGACCGGCTCCTGCGAGCGCAGCACGAAGCGCACCATGAGCTCGCCGTCCGGGGACTGCGTGACCAGCAGGTTCTTGAGCTCGCCGCGCCGGGTGGTCACGTCGTAGGGCGTGACGCCCGCCCGGGTGACGAAGTCCGCGAGGACGGGGAAGACGGCCTGGAGGTCGGCCGGGTAGAGGCCGCAGTCCTGGAGGTCGACGCCGCGTCCGCCCGCGTCGAGGATGCCGAGCGTCGGGCGCTCGACCGTGCCGCCCACGACCATCTTGGCCTTGTTGCGGAAGCCCGACTCGCGGCTCGCCACCGGTCGCTCCCACCGCAGGTCGGTGTGCGCCGCGAGGAGCTCGCCGGCGTGCCGCTGCTTGTCGGCGAGCTGCGCGGCGTAGCCCTGGCCCATGAGGGTGCACGAACGGCACTCGTGGGCGTCGAAGTGGGGGCACTGCATTCCCCCGATCCTACGGGGCGGGCCTGGGAGGGACGGCCTCGGCCGAGCGGCTACGGCTTCTCGCCGATCACGACCGTCGCCCCGAGCTCGTCGTCGGTCTCGACGCGCGCGACGAGGCCCGCACGCTCGAAGAGCCCGACCGCGACGGGCACCTGCCGCTCGCTCGTCTCGATCAGGAGGTGGCCGCCCGGGGCCAACCAGGTCGCCGCGTCGGCGGCCACGCGACGGTGCACGTCGAGGCCGTCGTGTCCGCCGTCGAGCGCGACTCGGGCCTCGTGGACCCTCGCCTCGGGCGGCATGGTCTCGATCGCGTCGGTCGGGACGTACGGGGCGTTGACGACGAGGATGTCGACGAGCCCGCGCAGCCGCACCGGCAGGGCGTTGTACAAGTCCCCTTCATACACTTGTCCATCAAGGTTCCGGTGGGCGCAGCGCACCGCAGCGGGGTCGATGTCGGCAGCGTGCAGGTCGATGCCCGGGTGCGCCGCGCGCAGCACCGCCCCCAGCGCGCCCGTGCCGCAGCACAGGTCGACGACCGTCGCGTGCTCCCCCGTGAGCCCGCTCGCGAGCGACGCCAGGGCCTCGGTGCGCCGTCGCGGCACGAACACCGTGGGCTCGACGAGGATGCGCAGCCCGCAGAACTCCGCCCAGCCGACCACCTGCTCCAGGGGCAGCCCCGCCACCCGGCTCGCCACCATGGCGTCCAGCTCGGCCGGGGACGTCGCGGCCGCGAGGAGGAGGGCCGCCTCTTCCTCGGCGAACACGCACCCTGCGGCACGCAGGACGGACACGACGTCTGAGGGGCTCATGGCGGGACTCACGCTACTACCCGGCCCCGCGCACGGCCGGGCGACCCGGCGAGCGACGTCGCGTACGGGCGGACAATGGACCCATGCCCGACGACGCAGCCCCCGCCCCCGCCCGCCCCACCTCTCCCGTGGCCGCCGCTCAACAGGGCCCGTCCCCGCAGGGCCCGTCCCCGCAGGCGCGTGCCCACGCGGAGGACCTCGCGCGATTCGTCGAGGCATCCCCCTCGTCGTTCCACGCGGCCCACGAGGTAGCGCGCCGCGCCGTCGAGGCAGGGTTCACGCTGCTCGACGAGGCCGACGCCTGGCCGCACCCGACCGCCGGTGGCCGCTACGTCGTCGTGCGGGACGGCGCCGTCATCGCGTGGGTCGCTCCCGCCGGTGCGGGCCCGACGACACCCTTCGCGATCCTCGGTGCGCACACCGACTCCCCCGGCTTCAAGCTCAAGCCCAGGCCGACCACGGGTCGCGAGGGCTGGTGGCAGGCCGGCGTCGAGGTCTACGGCGGGCCCCTGCTCAACTCGTGGCTCGACCGCGAGCTCGAGCTCGCCGGACGGCTCGTGACCCTCGACGGCCGCAGCCACCTCGTGCGCACCGGACCCCTGCTGCGCATCCCGCAGCTTGCGATCCACCTCGACCGCGCCGCGAACGACGGCCTGAAGCTCGACAAGCAGCGCCACACCCAGCCCGTGTGGGGCCTCGGTGCGCCCGGCGCGCCCGACGCCGACCTCCTCGCGCTCCTCGCCGAGCACGCAGGCGTCCGGGCCGCGGAGGTCGGTGGGTACGACCTCGTCGTGGCCGACACGCAGGCACCACGGATCTTCGGCGCGCACGAGGAGCTGCTGGCCTCGGGACGGCTCGACAACCTGCTCTCGGTCCATGCCGGGCTCGTCGCGCTGCTGGAGACGGCGGCCGGGGCAGGGGCCCCTGGCGGGACCCCGGACAGTGAGGCGCCGATCGCCGTCCTCGCGGCGTTCGACCACGAGGAGATCGGCAGCGAGACGCGCTCGGGTGCCAGCGGGCCGTTCCTCGCGGACGTCCTGTCGCGCATCAGCGGCGGTTCCGGTGCGAGCGACGAGGACCGGCACCGCGCGCTCGCGGGGTCGCTGTGCGTGTCGAGCGACGTCGGGCACTCGGTCCACCCCAACTACCCGGAGCGTCACGACCCGGCGAACCGCCCCGTGGCGGGCGGTGGGCCCATCCTCAAGATCAACGCCAACCAGCGGTACGCGACCGACGCCCACGGCGCGGCGGCCTGGGCGGCGGCGTGCGCGGCGGCCGGGGTACCGAGCCAGGAATTCGTCTCGGAGAACACGGTGCCGTGCGGGTCGACGATCGGGCCGCTGACCGCGACCCGCCTCGGTATCCGGACGGTCGACGTCGGCGCACCGATCCTCTCGATGCACTCGGCGCGCGAGCTCACGGCCGTCGCGGACCCGTACTACCTGTCCCGCGCGATCGGGCAGGTGTTCGCGGGCTGAGGCCCCTCTCGCCGAGGTAGACCCGTGTGCGCGAGGTAGACCTCCCGGAGGTCTACCTCGCGCACCCGGGTGGACCTCGGCCACGGACCCGCGGTCGGACGTAGGGT
>NZ_JBHVOS010000038.1:0-18749 GCF_042887685.1 Oerskovia sp. NPDC057915
GCGCCGAGGTAGACCCCCCGGGGGTCTACCTCGGCGCCACGGGTCTACCTCGGCACGCCGGGTCGGGTGACCGTCAGCGCCGCTTGAGCAGCGACACGTCGCGCACCGCGCCGCGGTCCGCGGAGGTCGCCATGGCCGCGTAGGCCTGGAGCGCCGGGGACACGTAGCGGTCGCGGTCGACGGGCTGCCACGGGTTCTCGCGCGCCTCCATCTTGGCGCGGCGCTCGGCGAGGACCTCGTCGGCCACGTTGAGGCGGATGAGGCGGGTGTCGACGTCGATCTCGATCTCGTCGCCGTCCTCGACCAGGCCGATCACGCCGCCGGCCGCTGCCTCGGGCGACACGTGCCCCACGGAGATGCCGCTCGACCCGCCCGAGAAGCGCCCGTCGGTGATGAGCGCGGTCACCTTGCCGAGGCCGCGTCCCTTGATGAAGGAGGTCGGGTAGAGCATCTCCTGCATGCCGGGTCCGCCTGCGGGGCCCTCGTAGCGCACGACGACCACGTGGCCGGGCTCGACCTGCTTGGTGAGGATCTTCTCGACGGCCTCGTCCTGCGACTCGCAGACCAGGGCCTTGCCGACGAAGTGGAACACGTCGGGGTCGACGCCCGCCGTCTTGAACACCGCGCCGTCCACGGCGAGGTTGCCGCGCAGCACGGCGAGGCCGCCCTCGACGGTGTAGGCGTTCTCGAGGTCGCGGATGCACCCGTTCGCGGCGTCGGTGTCGAGGGACTCCCACCGGTTCGACGTGGAGAACGCCTGCGTGGTGCGCACCCCGCCGGGGGCCGCGTGGAAGAGCTCGACGGCCCGCTCGGTGGCCTTGCCACCACGGACGTCCCAGTCGTCGAGCCATGCGCGCAGCGTCGGGGTGTGCACCGAGGTCACGTCGTGGTCGAGCAGCCCGGCACGGTCGAGCTCGCCGAGCAGCGCGGGGATGCCGCCCGCACGGTGGACGTCCTCCATGTGGAAGTTCGGGTGGTTCGGCGCGACCTTGGACAGGCACGGGACCTGGCGGCTGATGCGCTCGATGTCGGTCAGGTCGAAGTCGACCTCGCCCTCCTGGGCGGCCGCCAGGACGTGCAGGACGGTGTTGGTCGATCCGCCCATCGCGACGTCGAGCGCCATGGCGTTGGCGAACGCGGCCTTGGTCGCGATGTTGCGCGGTGCGGCCGAGTCGTCCTCCTCGTCGTAGTACCGGCGTGCGAGGTCGACGATCGTGCGGCCGGCCTCGAGGAAGAGCTCGCGGCGGGCGGAGTGCGTCGCGAGCGTCGAGCCGTTGCCGGGCAGGGACAGGCCCAGGGCCTCGGTGAGGCAGTTCATCGAGTTCGCGGTGAACATGCCCGAGCACGAGCCGCACGTGGGGCACGCGTTCTCCTCGACCTGCGCGAGGGCCGCGTCGCTCACGTTGTCGTCCGCAGCGTAGTTGATCGCGTTGACGAGGTTGAGGGGGGTCTTCGCGACGCCGTCGGCCACGACGGCCTTGCCGGCCTCCATGGGGCCGCCCGAGACGAAGATGACGGGGATGTCGAGGCGCAGCGCGGCGTTGAGCATGCCGGGCGTGATCTTGTCGCAGTTGGAGATGCACACGAGCGCGTCCGCGCAGTGCGCGTTGACCATGTACTCGACCGAGTCGGCGATGAGGTCGCGGCTGGGCAGCGAGTACAGCATGCCCGCGTGGCCCATCGCGATGCCGTCGTCGACCGCGATGGTGTTGAACTCCTTCGAGACGCCGCCGGCCTCGCGGATCGCCGACGCGACGAGGTCGCCCATGTCCTTGAGGTGGACGTGGCCCGGTACGAACTGCGTGTACGAGTTCGCGATCGCGATGATCGGCTTGCCGAAGTCCTCGGAGCCCATGCCGGTGGCGCGCCAGAGCGCGCGGGCACCGGACATGTTGCGGCCGTGGGTGGACGTCCGAGAGCGCAGGGGGCGACTCATGGCGGTTCAGCTCCTTCACGTGGTGCTGCGGCCTGGGAGGTGACCGCCCGGACACACTACGCCCGCGTCGGGGCCGCGACGTCGGTCGTCCGGCTCGTGGTCCGCGGAGGGGCAGTGCTCCCACCCGGGCCGTGATGTGCGATCCCCCTACGTAGCACCACCGATACGGGAAAACCCGTCAATCTGCTCAAAAGGTTGCAGCGAACTTCACCCGGGTGGGAGGTTGGCAGGGCTGCCCCGGTAGTGCACAGCACGCCGCACGCCCTCCGACGCAGGCCGTCGCCCCGACGGTCGTGACGGACCGCGGCCCTCGCAGCCAGACCCCCTTCCCATCCCCGGCGACCCGGTGTCCCGGCGCCCCGCGCCCCACCAGACGAGCCACGACCGATCAGGGAGACCAGCCCTCATGAGCCAGACCACCGCTGCAACCAACCGGAGCTCTCGCTCCACGCCGACCGGTACCGACCCCTCGGACGCCGAGACCCCGGCGACCGCACGCACCACGGGTGAGCGCGTCGTGACGAGCGCCGCCGCACGCGGCGCCCTCGCCGTCCTGCGCATCGCGATCTCGCTCGTCTTCCTGTGGCCCGTGCTCGACAAGACGCTGGGCCTGGGCTACGCGACGCCGTCCGAGCGGGCGTGGCTCAACGGCGGTTCACCGACCACGGGCTACCTCTCGTCGCTCGAGGGTCCGCTCTCCGGACCGTTCGTCGAGATGGCCGGCCCGGCCACCGACTGGCTCTTCATGCTCGGCATGGGCCTGACCGGCCTGGCGCTGCTGCTGGGGGTGGGGACGCGGGTCGCCGCGGTCTCGGGCACGCTGCTCATGGCGTTGCTCTGGGTCACGACGTGGCCCGTGGCCGCGGGCTCGAACAACCCGATCGTCGAGGACCACGTCGTGACGGCGCTCGTCGTGATCGTCGTCGCGCTGACGCGCGCGGGCGAGACGTTCGGCCTGGGCGGGGTCGCGGCGCGCGTGGGCGTGCCGGCCTGGATGCGCTGACGCCCCCTGCCCGACGGCGCCACGCGCCCGGGTGCAGCGATGCACCTGGGTGCGTGGCGCCGACGGGCGTGGGCGTGGCCCGGGAGTCAGGCGACCGCCGCGGCCTCCTGCTCGTCCGCGTGACGGATGTGGCGCGTGACCCACGGGGCGATCGCGAAGAGGATCAGCGCGAACACCATGGTGATGCCGCCCACGACCCCGAAGTACGCGGTGTCGGAGGCACCCTCGGTGACCTGCACGATCTGGGCCGTGATCGCCTGCCCTGCGGCCGGCGCGAGGAACCACAGCGCCATGGCCTGGCTCCGGAACGCCCGGGGCGCGAGCAGCGTCGTCGCGGCCAGGCCCACGGGCGACAGGCACAGCTCGCCGAGAGTCTGGATGACGTACACCGTCACGAGCACCCAGGCGGGCGCCTTCTCGTCCGCGAAGATCGCCGACGCACCCGCGAGCCACACGAACGACAGGGCTGCCAGGGTCAGGCCCATCGCGAACTTCACGGCCGTCGGCGGGCGGTCCTTGGTCTTGACCCAGATCCACGCGAACACGGGCGCCAGGATCACGATCGAGAACGGGTTCACGGACTGGAAGAAGGCCGGCTCGATCGGGATCCCGAAGAACGAGAGCTCGGTGCGGTTCTTCGCGAAGCTCGAGAGCGTCGTGGCCGCCTGCTCGAAGATCATGAAGAAGAGCATCGCCGCGACGAACAGCGGGATGTAGGCCGTGAGCCGTGAGCGCTCGGGCGCACTGACCTTGGGCGAGCGGAACATCACGATGAAGTAGGCGATGGGGGCCGCGAACGCGACGTAGGACAGCGTGTCGATGAAGGTCGAGATCCCGAACGCCCCCGACACGGCCCACGCGAGGAGCGTCGCGACCGCGAGCCCCGCGAGGATGACGAGCCCGATCCGGACGAGCTTCGGGTACTCGTCGGAGCTGATCGGGTTCGGCACCGAGTCGCCCGCGCCGCCCAGGTACTTGCGCCCCGCGACGAAGAACACCAGCGCGATCGCCATGCCGACCGCGGCCACCGCGAAGCCCGCGTGGTATCCCCACTGCCGGTTGACGAACCCGACGATGATCGGGGAGAGCAGCGAGCCCAGGTTGATGCCCATGTAGAAGATCGAGAAGGCCGAGTCGCGCCGCGGGTCGTCGCGCGCGTACAGCTCGCCGACCATCGACGACACGTTGGGCTTGAGCAGGCCGGTGCCGAGCGCGACGAGCGCGATGCCGAGCATCGAGAACCCGGCCCCCGGGATCGTCAGCGAGACGTGCCCCGCCGCGATGATGATGCCGCCGTAGAGCACCGAGCGCCGCGACCCGATGACCCGGTCCGCGAGCCAGCCGCCGACGACCGAGAGCAGGTACACGCCCGTGCCGTAGATCGAGACGAGGGCGAGGCCCGTGACCTCGTCGAGCGCGAGCCCCCCGTTCGCGATGGTGTCCGTCAGGTAGAAGAGGAGGATGGCCCGCATCCCGTAGTAGCTGAACCGTTCCCACAGCTCGGTGGTGAACAGGGTCATCAGCCCGATCGGGTGTCCGAAGAAGGCGTGGTCGCGCGGGATCCGCCCTGCTGCGGCGGCCGTCTCGGCCTCGAGCCGGGGATCCGGGAGGTCGGGCTGGACGGGCCTCTCGTCGTTACCGCTCATGGATCGATGCTGCCACCGGCGGTGCCTCCCGGCGACTGCTGGGCACGTGCGGAGACCCACGTGCGCGGGTGGTCGCGACCCCGGCTAGCGTGGGCGGATGCCCTCCCCCGCACCGACCGTCCTGTGGTTCCGCCGCGACCTGCGCCTGGCCGACAACCCCGCTCTCGGCGAGGCCGTCGGCGAGGTGCGCACGGAGGGGAGCGACGTCGTCGGGCTGTACGTCCTGGACCCCGTGCTCTGGGCGACGGCCGGGCCCGTGCGGCAGGCGTACCTGGCGCGCAGCCTGCGTGCGCTGAACGACTCGACGGGAGGTCGGCTCGTGGTGCGCCACGGCGACCCGCGGGCCGTCGTGCCGGCAGTCTGCGCCGAGGTCGGTGCGCGGAGCGTCCACGCCTCCGCGAGCTACGAGCCCTACGGCCGCCGCCGCGACGACGCGGTCGAGGAGGCCCTCGCCTCCGCCGGGGTCCGGCTGCGCCGCACGGGGTCGCCGTACGCGGTCGCGCCCGGGCGCGTCGTGACGCGAGGCGGGACACCCTTCCAGGTCTTCACGCCGTTCCGGACGGCGTGGCTCGAGCACGGCTGGCGAGCCCCCGCTCCCCTGCCCGACGACGTCGCGTGGGCCGCGCTCGCGTCCGACGGGCTCCCGGGCGCGCCCGAGCCGGGGGCCTTGCTGCCCGCTGCCGGTGAGGCCGCGGCGCTCGACCGCTGGCACGCGTTCCTGAGCGACGGCCTCGCCGACTACGCGACCGACCGCGACCGACCGGACCTCGCCGGCACCTCGTACCTGTCCCCCGCGCTCAAGTGGGGCGAGATCCACCCGCGCACGCTGCTCGCGGACCTCGCGTCGGTGGCCCGCTCGGGCGCGGTGCCCGAGGAGGCCGCCGCGACGTACCGCTCCGAGCTCGCGTGGCGCGAGTTCCACGCCGACGTCCTGTTCCACCACCCCGGGGCAGCCCGGCGGTCGCTGCGCGACGTGGTCCCCGAGGACGCGTGGGCCTCGGGCTCTGCCGAGGACGCGCTGCTCGCCGCATGGCGCGAGGGACGCACCGGCTACCCAGTGGTCGACGCCGGGATGCGCCAGCTCCTCGGCGCCGGGTGGATGCACAACCGCGTGCGCATGATCGTCGCGTCGTTCCTCGTCAAGGACCTGCACGTGCGCTGGCAGCGCGGCGCAGAGCACTTCATGGCGCACCTCGTCGACGGCGACGTGTCGCAGAACCAGCTCAACTGGCAGTGGGTCGCCGGGACCGGGCGCGACGCCGCGCCCTACTTCCGGATCTTCAACCCCGTCACGCAAGGACTGAAGTTCGACCCCGACGGTGCGTACGTGCGCGAGTGGGTCCCCGAGCTGCGCGGTATCCCGGGCAAGGCCGTGCACGAACCCTGGAAGCTGGCCGGTGCTGCGCCCGGGTACCCCGAGAGGGTCGTCGACCACGCGGTCGAGCGCAAGGTGTCGCTCGAGGACTTCGAGCGCGGCCGGAGGTGACCCCCGGACACGTCAGGACGAGCGCGACCTCGAGGTCACGCTCGTCCTGACTGGTGCTGGGAGACGGCTCAGAGCCCCGCGCGGAACTCGTCCTCGAGGATGCTCATGACGACCGCGTCCGCCCAGCCGTCGCCGTCCCGGAACGCGTCCCGGAGCCGACCCTCCTCGCGGAAGCCCAACGACTCGTAGAGCATGCGCGCCCGAGGGTTGATGCTGAGCACGTCGAGGCTCACCCTGTGCAGGTGCGGCCCCTCGGGGTGGTCGAACGCGAAGCGCAGCACCTCGAAGATCGCCTCGCGCCCGTAGCCGCGCCCACGGTAGTTCGTGAGCAGGACCAGCCGCAGGTTCGCCGAGAGCGCGTGGCCGTCGATGTCGTTGAGGACGATCTCACCGATCATCTCGTCGCTCACGAGCTGGCCGTCCCGCCGGGCCGGCGACGTGATGGCCCAGTCGTAGCGGCCCTCGCGGTCGCTGACGGTGGCCGCCCACTCGTCGATCTGCTCGCGCGTGAACTCCGCCGTCGTGCCCGTGAGCCGGTTCGACTCCGGGTCCTGGACGGACTCCCACATGCGTTCGGCGTCGCGAGCCTCGATGGGCCGCAGCCGCATCATCTCTCCGACGAGCTCCGGTCCGCGCGTCACGCGACCACCTCCGTCGTCCTCCGGGGCACGGATCAGCCGATCCGCTCGATGACCAGCTCGCGGACGCGGCCGGCGTCGGCCTGGCCCTTGGTGGCCTTCATGACCGCACCGATGATCGCACCGATCGGGCCCATGTTGCCCGAACGCACCTTCTCGACGATGTCGGGCTGGGCCGCGAGGGCTGCGTCGATCGCTTCGAGGAGCGCGCCGTCGTCCGACACGACCTCCAGGCCGCGCGCGACGACGACGACCTCCGGGTCTCCCTCGCCCGCGAGGACGCCTTCGAGGACCTGGCGGGCCAGCTTGTCGTTGATGCGCCCCGAGTCCACGAGGGCCTGGAGCTGGGCGATCTGCGCCGGCGTGACCGCGATCTCCGCGAGCTCGGTCTCGCTCGTCTTGGCGTACCGGGCGAGCTCGCCCATCCACCACTTGCGCGCGGCCGCGGGGCTCGCGCCGGCCGCGACGGTCGCCTCGATGAGGTCGAGCGCGCCCGCATTGACGACGTCGCGCATCTCGGCGTCGGCGTAGCCCCACTCGCCCTGGAGGCGGTTGCGGCGGGCCACGGGCAGCTCGGGCAGCGTGGCACGGATCTGCTCGACCCAGTCGCGGCTCGGCGCGACGGGCACCAGGTCGGGCTCCGGGAAGTAGCGGTAGTCCTCGGCGTCCGACTTCACGCGACCGGCCGTCGTGATCGAGGTGTCCTCGTGCCAGTGGCGCGTCTCCTGGACGACCGTGCCGCCCTCGTCGAGGACGGCGGCCTGGCGCGAGACCTCGTAGCGGACGGCACGCTCGATCGACCGGAACGAGTTCACGTTCTTGGTCTCGGTGCGCGTGCCGAGCGGCGACTCGGGCGTCGCGCGCAGCGACAGGTTCACGTCGGCGCGGACGTTGCCGCGCTCCATGCGGGCTTCGGACACGTCGAGCGCACGGAAGATGTCGCGCAGGGTCTGGACGTACGCACGAGCGACCTCGGGTGCCCGCTCGCCCGCCCCCGTGATGGGGCGCGTGACGATCTCCACGAGCGGGATGCCCGCACGGTTGTAGTCGACCAGCGAGTACTCGGCACCGTGGATGCGGCCGGTCGCCCCACCCACGTGGGTGTTCTTGCCGGCGTCCTCCTCCATGTGCGCGCGCTCGATGTCGACACGGAAGATCGTGCCGTCCTCGAGCTCGACGTCCAGGTAGCCGTCGAACGCGATGGGCTCGTCGTACTGGGACGTCTGGAAGTTCTTCGGCACGTCCGGGTAGAAGTAGTTCTTCCGGGCGAAGCGGCACGACTCGGCGATCTGGCAGTTGAGCGCGAGCCCGATCTTGATCGCGTACTCGACGGCCTTGCCGTTGACGACCGGCAGGGCGCCGGGCAGGCCGAGGCTCACCGGGGTCACCTGCGTGTTGGGCTCGCCACCGAACTCGACCTCGGCCGCGCAGAACATCTTGGTCCTCGTGCCGAGCTCGACGTGCACCTCGATCCCGATGACCGGGTCGTAGCGGCGGACGGCCTCGTCGTAGTCGACCAGGTCCACGGTTGCGTGTGCGCTCATCGCGCGACCTCCAGCTCCGGGGCCTTGGCCAGCAGCGGCCCGCCCCACGTGTTCTCCAGGGCGGCCTCGAGGGCAGCACCCACGCGGTACAGACGGTCGTCGGCCTTGGCCGGCGCGAGGATCTGGAAGCCGACGGGCAGGCCGTCGTCCGAGAGACCGTTCGGCAGCGACATGCCGGGGACGCCCGCGAGGTTCGCGGGGATCGTCGCGACGTCGTTGAGGTACATCGCGAGCGGGTCGTCGAGCTTCTCGCCGAACTTGAAGGCCGTCGTGGGGGCCGTCGGGGAGACCAGGACGTCCGCCTGCGCGAACGCCGCGTCGAAGTCGCGCTGGATGAGCGTGCGGACCTTCTGCGCGCTGCCGTAGTAGGCGTCGTAGTAGCCCGCCGACAGGGCGTAGGTGCCCAGGATGATGCGGCGCTTGACCTCGTCGCCGAAGCCCTGGCCGCGGGTCGCGGACATGACGCGCTCGGCCGTGACCGGGCCGTCCTCGGGCTCGACGCGCAGGCCGAAGCGCATGCCGTCGAACTTGGCGAGGTTGCTCGACGCCTCGCTCGGCATGATCAGGTAGTAGGCGCCGAGCGCGTACTTGAAGTGCGGGCACGAGACCTCGATGATCTCGGCGCCGAGCGAGCGCAGCAGGTCGAGCGACTCCGCGAAGCGCGCGCTCACTCCCTCCTGGTACCCCTCGCCCGAGAGCTCGGAGACGACGCCGACGCGCAGACCGCGCAGGTCGCCGATCGCACCCTGGCGGGCCGCGTCGACGAGCAGCGGGAGGTCCTCGTTGATCGAGGTCGAGTCGCGGGGGTCGTGGCCGCCGATGAGCTCGTGCAGGAGCGCCGAGTCGAGGACGGTGCGCGTGACGGGGCCCGCCTGGTCGAGCGAGGACGCCATGGCGATGAGGCCGTAGCGGGAGACTCCGCCGTAGGTGGGCTTGACGCCGACCGTGCCGGTCACGGCGCCGGGCTGGCGGATCGAGCCGCCCGTGTCGGTGCCGATCGCGAGCGGGGCCTCGTACGCGGCGACGGCCGCGGCCGAGCCACCGCCCGAGCCGCCGGGGATGCGGTCGAGGTCCCACGGGTTGTGGGTGTTCCCGTAGGCCGAGTGCTCGGTCGAGGAGCCCATCGCGAACTCGTCCATGTTGGTCTTGCCGAGGATCGGCAGGCCCGCGGCGCGGATGCGCTCGACGAGCGTCGCGTCGTAGGGAGGGATCCAGCCCTTGAGGATCTTGGAGCCGGCCGTCGTCGGGAGGCCCTTGGTGACGACGACGTCCTTGACGGCGATCGGCACGCCCGCGAGGGGGTGCAGGTCGTCGCCCGCGGCGCGACGGGCGTCGACGTCACGAGCGGTCGCGAGGGCGTCCTCGGTGCTCACGTGCAGGAACGCGTGGACCGCGGGGTCGACGTCGCCGATGCGGTCGAGGTGGGCCTGCGTCGCCTCGACGCTGCTCACCTCGCCCGAGACCAGGTGCGCGGCGAGGTCCGCGGCGCTCAGCCGCGTCAGGTCGTTGCTCATCATTCCTCCCCGAGGATCTGCGGGACGCTGAAGCGTCCGTCTTCGCTGGCCGGTGCTGCGGCGAGGACGTCCTCGACGGGCAGGGGCGGCACGGGGACGTCGTCGCGGAAGACGTTGGTCAGCGGCAGCGGGTGGCTCGTGGCGGGGACGTCAGGAGTGGCGACCTCGCTCACCTGGGCGATCGCATCGACGATGACGTCGAGCTCGCCGGCGAGGCGGTCGAGCTCCTCGGGCCGGAGGTCGATGCGGGCCAGCACGGCGACGCGCGCGACCTCATCACGGGAGATGGTGGACATGCCCGTCAGTCTAGTGCCCGACGACGGCGGTCACCGGGGTCTCCCGGCCCGCCGTCCGGTGGGTCGCGCGGGGTCGGGCCCGGCGCTCGTGCCGTCGGGGCTCGAGCCGCTCGGGCGCGTCGTGCGCGGGAGCCCGCTCGCAGGTGAACGACCCGCGACACCCGACGATGAAGCCGGACCGGTCGTCGACCACCCCGAGGTCGACTCCGGCCACGCACGTCCAGGGTGACTCTCGCCGGACCGTGGTGACTACCCGCCCGCCAGCGAGGGCGGACCGCTGTGCGGAACGACCGCCGGAACTCCTTGCGGAACCGACCGGTCGCCCCTACTCTCTGCGCCATGTCGGCCACGACCACACCTCACGGCCGGGCGCAGAGCCCGGTCCACGCCTCCCGCGCTGCGACGTCGGCCGTGGGCGCGTGCTGTTGTCGTGGCTGACCGCGAGCGCCTGACACTCGGCACCCGGCCCTCGGGCACCTGACCTGACGCGTCCCCGCGTGCGGGACCGCGTCCACCGGCGGGCGGCGTCGGCCGGACCTCGGCACCGGACCTCGGCACCGGACCTCGGCACCGGTCCTGGGACGACCCGTGAGTCGGCCCGCACCCGCCGAGCACGGCGACAGCCACGGCCACGGCCACGGCCATCGTTGCTGCCACGGTCGTCGCGACGGTCATGACGACGAGCACGATCACGCCGTCGGTCGCCCTCCCCTGTAGTTCCTCACGTCCTGCTGAGCGTCGCCGTCTGCTGCTCGCTCCCGAGCGGCGGGTCCTTGGCACCGCACGCTCTCCACCCTGCTCTCCGTCCTGACGCATCCGTGCACGTCCTCGACCACCCTTCCGAGAGGCATCCCATGACCGACCGCACCTCCCCCGACCAGCCAGGAACGCCCGACCACTCCTCCGCTCCGAGCCGGCAGGGTCCCGGCGACCCGGTCACTGCGTCCCCCGCTCCCGGCCCGGGCACCGGCGAGCCGCTGGACGACGGCGCGACGCAGGCTCCGCCGTCAGGCCCCGAGGACCCGCGCAGCGAAGCCCCGGACGACGGCAGCTCCGCGCCCGACGAGGGCGGCGGCCCCGATGCTCCCAGCACCGACGACACCGACCTCCCCGCCGGACAGCCGCGCCCGGGCCCACCCGCCGAGCCCTACGACCCCTCGCTCCACGACGACGACGCGACAGACGGCCCCCTGATCTCCCGACGGCACCTGCTCGTCGGGGGCGTGGCCGTCGGCGCGCTGCTCCTGGGCGGCGGGGGCGGCTACCTCCTGGGGGCGTCGCGGTCTGCCGCGGTCTCCCCGGCCGCTGCGGTGGCCGGGGGCGCCTCGCCCTCGGTCGGCCCGACCCTCCTGACCACGAAGGTCCTGCGGATCGTCGAGGGCGGCGGCATCTGCGAGGCCCCGCTGTACGCCGCGCACCACCTGGGGATCTTCAAGGACTACGGCCTGAACGTCGAGGTCGTGCGCAGCGCGGCGGGCGAGGACACGAAGGACGGCATCTCGTCCGGGACCTACGCGGGCGGCCCGGGCATCTTCTTCAGCTGGCTCAAGCCCATCGAGCAGGGGCTCGACGTCAAGCTCACGACGGGTCTGCACGAGGGCTGCCTGCGCCTCGTGGTGCTGAACGACTCGCCGTACGACGACGTCTCGCTGCTGCGCGGCAAGAAGATCGGGGTGTCCTCGATCGGGAACTCCGCGATGTCCTTCTTCTCGCTCGACCTGCTCGACGCCGGGATCAACCCCGACCCGGCGGCCGGCGAGGTCGAGTGGGTCGTGTACGACAACGACATCCTGCCCCAGGCGCTGCAGGACGGTGAGATCCAGGCGGTCGCAGCCTCCGACCCGGTCGCGCTCCTGCCCACGCTCGGCGGCTACGCGCACGAGCTCGCGAACAACCAGCAGGGCCTGAACGCCCAGACCTACTGCTGCGCGACCGCGATCAACGGCGCCCTCGTCCGCGACGAGCCCGAGGTGGCCAAGGCCCTCACCGAGGCGTGGGCCGAGGGCGCCAGATACGTGGGTGCGAACATCGACGAGATCGCCCAGCTCGAGGTCGACAAGAAGCTCGTCGCGGCCGACGTCGAGACGGTCCGGTCGGTGCTCACGACCTACGGCTTCAGCCCGTCGGCCGTGGGGCTGCGCAAGGAGATCGAACCGGGTATCGCGAAGTTCGCGAAGACCGGGTACCTGGACCAGGGCACGGACCCCAAGAAGCTCGCGGACCTCGTGTACGCCGACCTCGGGCTCACGTGGTGACGTCGCTGACGCGCGTCCCGGGCAAGCGCACCAGGGGCGCGGCTGGCCGCGGGAGCGCAGACCGCCAGGGCAGGGCAGGCGGGCCCGAGGGCGACGCCCCGGCCGCCGAGGGCGACGCCCCGGCCGCCGAGGGCGACAGCCCCTCCGCCGAGGGTGACGAGATCCCCGGCGGGGGTGACGGTCTCCGAGCCGACGGTGGCGGCACCGCCCGCACCGCGACCTCAGGCACGACGACGCTCCGGCGCGGAGTGCTCGTCGTGGCGTCGTGGCTCGTCGTGCTCACCGTGACCTGGCTCGTCCCCGACGTCCCTGACCTCTCCCCGCTCGCGGGCCGGACGGCCTTCCTCACGATCCTCGGCGGGGTGGTCCTCGCGGTCGCCGTCTGGCTCGCGCTCGCGCGGAGCGTCCCGGGAGCCGCGGCCCGGCTCCACCACTGGTCGTGGTGGTACGTCGCCGTCGCGGCGTGGTTCGTGGTCTGGGAGGTCACGACGGCCAAGACCGGCTGGCTCCACGCACCGCACTTCGCGCCGCCGGAGACGCTCCTGTCCGACTTCTGGGAGGACCGCGGCCTGCTCTGGGGCAGCTTCTGGGCCTCGACCCGGCTGCTGCTCGTCGGCTTCGCGGTCGGTGCGGTCAGCGGTTTCTTCACGGGCCTCGCGATGGGGTGGAGCAAGGTGGCCGGCTACTGGATCCACCCGCTGCTCCAGTCGATCGGTCCCGTGCCGGCGGGCACGCTCCTCCCCCTGGTCTTCGTCGTCATCCCGACGCCGCAGCTCGGCTCGATCTTCATGATCGCGTTCGGCGTGTGGTTCCCCATGGCGGTCCTGACCCGTGCGGGGATCGCGTCGGTCGCCCGCGGGTACTTCGACGTCGCGCAGACGCTCGGCGCGAAGGGCCGCTTCCTCGTGTGGCGGGTCGCGATCCCGGGAGCCCTGCCGAGCATCTTCACGGGTCTGTTCATGGGCCTCGGAGCCTCGCTCGGGGCGCTCGCGCTCGCTGAGCTGCTCGGGGTCCGCAGCGGTCTCGGCTGGTACATCTCCTGGGTCAAGGGCTGGGCCGACTACCCCAAGATGTACGTCGCCATCCTCATCATGGTGCTGCTGTGCCGCACCCTGATCGTCCTGCTGTTCCGGGTCCGGAACAGCGTGCTGTCCTGGGAGAAGGATCTGGTCCGATGGTGAGTCCTGCGCAGCACGCCCCCGCCCCGGCCCCGGCGACCTCCCGCGACGCAGCGCCCCGGCGCGGCGGGCACGTGCGGGTCGAGGCGGTCAGCCATCACTTCGACCTCGCGGGTCGCCACGAGCGCGGCTGGGCGAGCCGCGCCCTGGGTGCGGTGACAGGACGGGGCGCGGACCGCCGTCGGGCAGGACGGGATGCCGGCGACCCCGCGCGCGCGACACTGCCCGTGCTCGACGACGTGAGCCTCGACATCGCGCCGTCCGACTTCGTGGCGCTCGTCGGACCCTCCGGCTGCGGGAAGTCGACGCTGCTCCGCCTCCTCGCGGGCCTCGCGGACCCGGCTGCGGGTTCCGTGTCCGTCGACGGGGCGCCGATCGTGGGCCCTCATCCGAGCAGGGCCCTGGTCTTCCAGGACCCGAACCTGTTCCCCTGGCGCACCGTCCGGCAGAACGCCGAGCTGGGCCCCCAGGCGCGCAACCGGTCCCGGCTCGACGCGGACCGGGTCGACTGGGCGCTCGACCTCGTCGGGCTCTCCGACTTCGCCCACGCGCTGCCCGCGACGCTCTCGGGGGGCATGGCCCAGCGCGCGGCCCTGGCTCGCGCGCTCGTCAACCGGCCACGCGTCTTCCTGCTCGACGAACCCCTCGGCAAGCTCGACGCGCTCACGCGCCTGACCATGCAGGAGGAGCTCCTGCGCCTGTGGCAGGCCGAGCGCTTCACCGCGCTCCTCGTCACGCACGACGTCGACGAGGCCCTGCGCCTCGCGAACCGCGTCGTCGTCCTCTCCGACCGGCCCGCACGCGTGCTGGCCGACCTCACCGTCCCGTTCGACCGACCCCGCGACCACGCAGCGCCCGAGTACCTGGCGCTGCGACGCGAGATCCTGCACCTGCTGGGCCAGGACACCGCAGCGGGGACCCTTCCTGGAGGAACCTCATGACCGCCTACGACTCCCTGCTCGACGCGGTCGGCGGCACGCCGATCGTCCGCCTGAACCGGCTGGGCGCGGACCTCGCGCCCACGATCTACGTCAAGCTCGAGTACCTCAACCCGGGCGGCTCGGTGAAGGACCGTGCCGCCCGCTGGATGGTGCTCGGCGCGATCCGCTCGGGCGCCCTCGCCCCCGGCGGGACCATCGTCGAGGGCACGTCGGGCAACACCGGCATCGGCCTCGCGCAGGCCGCGGCGCAGCTCGGGTACCCGATCGTCGTCGTGCTGCCCGACAAGACCAGCCAGGAGAAGATCGACACGCTCCGCGCCTACGGGGCGCGCGTCGTCGTCACGGCGTCGGGTCTCCCGCAGGAGCACCCCGAGTCGGTCAAGCGCATCGCCGAACGCCTCGTCGCGGAGATCCCGGGCGCCTGGCTCGCGGGGCAGTTCGTCAACCCCGACAACCCGCAGGCGCACCGCGAGTCCACGGGCCCCGAGATCTGGGCGGACACCGCCGGGCGCGTCACGCACCTCGTCACGGGCATCGGCACGGGCGGGACCATCACGGGCAACGGGACGTACCTCAAGGAGGTCAGCGGCGGCCGCGTGACCGTGGTCGGCGCCGACCCCGAGTCCTCGGTGTACTCGGGCGGCGACGGATCGGCCTTCTTCGTCGAGGCGACCGGCCGGTACCGGCACCCCGAGACGATCGACGACGCCTGGCCCGAGACCTTCGTGCCCGAGGTCGTCGACCGCTTCGAGCGCATCGGCGACCGCGAGGCCATCCACGCGCTGCTGCGCCTCGCCCGCCAGGAGGGCATCCTCGTGGGCGGGTCGTCCGGGCTGGTCCTCGCGGCAGCGCTGCGGACCGCACGCGACCTGGGACCGGACGACGTGGTGGTCGCGCTCCTGCCCGACTCGGGCCGCGCCTACCTCTCCAAGTACCTGAACGAGGACTGGGTCCGCCGGTTCGGCTTCGTGGACGAGGAGGTAGAGGGGCTGGGGCCGCGCCCGGTCGCGCCGATCGTCTGGGACGTCGTCGCGGACGCCCTCTCCAGCCCGACGACGCCGCTCACCCTGCACGCCGACGTCCCCGTGGGCGTGGGTCTGGACACGCTCGAGTCCGCGCGGCAGGCCGGTCGCCTCACCGACGAGACCGTCGTGCCCGTGCTCCTGCCACGAGCACGCCGCGACCACGATCCGTCGGTCGCCGAGATCCTCGGTGTCGTGGACCTCGCGACCCTGCGCGCGACCGCGGTGGGTGGTGCCGCGGGCATCGCGGTCGGCGACCTCGCCGTCCGCGGGACGCCCGTCGTCGGCACGGGCGAGACCGTCGCCGACGCCCTGGCCCGGTGGGACGAGAGCGTCGCCGAAGGTCTCGTGCTGCGCGACGGTCGGGTCGTGGCGGTCGTACGGCGAGACGCGCTCGCCGCGGGTGGGGCTCTGGGTGCGGCTCCGGCGGCCGACGGCTCCGCGCTGGTGACGGCATGAGGGCGTCGGCCGCGCGCTGGGTCGTGCGGGTCGGGGTCGTCGGCCTCCTCGCCACCGCTGCCTCATGGGTGGCGTCGCCCGCCGGCGCGCACGCGACCGCCGTCGCCGAGAGTCCCGTCCAGGGCGGATGGAGCGTCCTCTCCGTCCGTGTCCCGACCGAGTCCGACACCGCCTCGACGATCAGGGTCGAGGTAGCGTTCCCGCTCGACACCCCGGTACCGGCCGTGCGGACCTCACCGCTCCCCGGCTGGACAGCCACCGTGACCGTCGAGGACCTCCCTCAGCCTCTCCCGAACCCGCACGGCGGGCAGTACACACAAGCGGTGAGCCGCGTCGTCTGGGAGGCGTCAGACCCGGACGCCGCGATAGGACCGGGCGAGTACGGGGAGTTCGCCGTCCAGGCCGGACCGCTGCCCGCCGTGACCGAGCTCGTGCTGCCGACGGTGCAGGGATACGACGACGGGACCGAGGCCCGGTGGATCGACCGGTCGGCCGACGGCACCGAGGCCGACCATCCGGCGCCGAGCATCGCGCTGTCGGGGCCGGTCGACGCGGCTGGTGGGACGGGCTGGGCTGGTGGGGCTGGTGCGACTGGCGCGACTGGTGCAGCAGGCGCGGCGCACCACGCCGACGCGGGACCGGCCGGTGACGCCGCCTCCGAGGCCGGGACGGCGGTCGTGGCTCTCGCCTCCCTCGCAGCATCCCTGGCTGCCCTCGTCGCCGTGACGCTGGTCTGGCGCAGGACGGGGACGGGTACGAGGCCGTCGGGCAGCGAGGCCGTCCTCGCCGACGACGCACCCGGCCACGGCGGGGTCGGCGGGCTCGGCGAGGACCCTGCGGTCCGGCCGCGGGCTCCCCGCACGCCACGCAGCGCGATCGGGCTGCCCCCGCTGTGACCGCGCCGACTGTCCGCTCCGGTCGCCGTGCGCGGCCGGACCGGGCCGGCAGGCGGCGGCGCGCGGCCGTGCTGCTCGTGCTCCTGGTGGGCATCGGGACGTGGTCGCTCGCCGGGGCACCTCTCGCGGCCGCGCATGCCGTCCTCGTCGACACCTCCCCGCGGCAAGGGGCGACGTCCGAGCACTCCCCCGACCAGGTCGTCCTCCGCTTCGACGAACCGGTGACGGTCCTGGACGGCTCGCTCGTCGTCTCGGACCTCCACGGCGAGAGGTGGGACCTCGAGACGGTCACCACGACCGACGGCGGGCACACCGTGAGCGTCGACCTCCCGCCTGACCTCCCCGACGGGCAGTACCTGGCCTCGTGGCGGATGCTCTCCCTCGACACGCACGTGACGGGCGGATCGATCGACTTCACGGTGGGGACGGGACACGCGGCGCCCGGGGCGGACACGACCGGCCCCGGAGCGCCCCGGTCGGCGTCCGAGACCTCGATGCTCGGCGCTTCGGCCCGTGGGCTGGTCGCCGTGGGAACAAGCCTGCTCGCGGGAGTCGCCCTGACCTTGCTCGTCGTCGGTCGCGGGCACGCCGCCGGACTGGCGACGAGCCCCACGGTCCGGCGGCTCGAGGTGGCCGGTCTCGCGCTGCTCGTCGTCGGGACAGGGACAGGGATCGCGACGCAGGTCGTCGACCTCGCGGGCCCTGCGCCCAGCACTGTCCTGGACAACGGGGCGTGGGCGGGCGTGCTCGCGTCGAGCGCGCACTGGCTCCTGGCCAGGACGGCAGCACTGGTGGGCTGGGTCGGGCTGTGGGCCTGGCAGGCCCGGTCAGGTCGAGACCCTCGCGACGGCCTCGACGGGACGCGCTCGACCGAGCAGCTCGCGACCGTCGTCCTCGCCGTGACGCTCGCCGCGAGCATCGCGGCAGGCGGACACGCGGGCGCGCAGCCCGACCCCTGGCTGACGATCTCGGTGACGACCGCCCACGTCCTGGCGGCCGGCATCTGGGTCGGAGGGCTCGTGCTCCTCGTGACCCACCTTCGCAGCCCGTGGCGCGCCGCTCTGGTCGCAGCCCTCCCGGCCTGGTCGAGGCTTGCACTTCTCACGGTCGGAGCCCTCGTCGCCACGGGCACGCTGCAGGCCGTCCGGGCCCTGGGCCCTGTCGCGGCTCTCTGGGCGACCGGCTACGGACGGCTTCTCCTGGCCAAGGTCCTGGTCGTGATCGGGCTGCTCCTCGTGGCCAACGCTGCGCGCAACGCCTTACGCAGGAGGCACGACGTCGGACCGGTCCTGCGGCTGCACAGGATCGTCCTCGGCGAGACAGCACTCGTCGCGGTCGCCCTCGCACTGAGCGCCACGCTGGCGGCGTCGGCGCCGGGCCGCACGACGTACTCGCCATCCTGGAACGAGACCGTGCAGCTGGGGCCTGTGGTCGCGGCACTCTCGATCGAGGAGACGCGGAGCGGACCACAGGTGATGAGGATCGCTCTCAGCGGAGCGGGAGGCACCGAGGTCCTGCCGGACTCGCTCGATCTGACCGTCACGCATCCTGAGCGCGGCATCGGGCCGCTGCCGGTCGTGCTGCGTCGCGACTACGCCGCGACCGCAGGTGCCGGCGACGTGCCGACCACCGTGTACGTCTCCGAGCCGACCGTCATCCCTGCACCGGGAAGGTGGGACATCGAGGTCCTCGTCACGCTCGACGACGTGACGGCATACTCCGCGACGATCGCGTACACGGCCTGGTGAGCGACGATCCCCGCAGACGGGCAGCCGGGCCTCGGGCCCTCGAGGCTGGAAAGAGCCCCGTGCCGCGTGGGGCGTGCGGGGCTGGGGTTGTCGGGGTTGTCTGGGTGGTGCTGGTGTGTTCTGGGTATGCCAAAGGCCCACCCCGTTCGGGGTGGGCCTTTGGTGAATGGTTGTCCGGCGGCGACCT
>NZ_JBHVOS010000039.1:0-14798 GCF_042887685.1 Oerskovia sp. NPDC057915
CGCGAGGTAGAGCTCCGGGAGGTCTACCTCGCGCACACGGGTCTACCTCGGCGAGCGGCGACCCCGCGATCGCTCACGGGCTGCGAGCAGCCGGGCCACGAGCCGCTCCGGATCCGACAGGTCTGCCCACGTGACCCGGATGATCGTCCACCCGGCCTCGACCAGCGCGTCCTGCCTGCGCTTCTCCGCGAGCAACCGCTCACCAGGCTCCCCGTAGCGCCCGCCCGAGTACTTGACCGCGCCGTCGAACTCGATCCCGATGCGAAGGTCGGGCCAGCCGAGATCGAGCCAGAATGCCCCGAGCCAGGTCTCCACGGGGATCGCCACGTCGAGCGCGGGCAGTCCGGCGTCGACCGCGAACCACCGGACGAGGGACTCCCCCGGAGACTCCGAACGACCGTCCGCCGCGGCGAGCACCCGGCGCGCGCGGACGATCCCCCTCTTGCCGGCGGACTCCTCGACGATCGTCTCCAGGACCTCGGCCCGGGCCCCGATCCGCAGCGCCGAGTCGGCGATCACGATCCCCTGCGGTTCGCGCAGCCCCCGGAGGCAGTCGACGACGGTCCGCTCCAGTCCCGTCACAGGCAGCCCGTCGAGCGTGCACCTGTCACGGACCGGCAGGTCGGTCCAGTGCCGTCGAAGGACCCTGTCGTCGCTCCGGACCTTCGGGTGCCCGAGCTGCGTGACGTGCACCTCGGCTGCGAGGCGCCACGTCCAGCACCCCCACAGCAGTGCCGCGTTCACGTGGCTGAACCAGAACGGAGTCGTGAGCCGGTTCGCGACGCCTCTCATCTCCGCGAGGACCTCGGCCTGCCGGGCCAGGGCCGGGGCGTCCGTCGGCACGGGCGCGACGAACACGCCACGGCGGACCCGCCGCACCTCTCCCGATCGCAACCTCCGCTCCAGTCGCGCCCGCTCGTCGCCCCGGAACGTCTCGGCGTCGGGGACTCGACGGTGAGCGAGCTGGGTGAGGTCGACGGGTCGTCGCGGATCTGGCCCCTGTGGCGGGCGAGCGGGAGCGGGCGGTGAGGAGTCGGAGCTCATCCGCGCATCGTGGCCGCCGACGCGCCGAGGCACCCAGGCGGTCAGGCGTTCGCGACCAGGCCCAGCTCCGCCACGCTCGCCAGGCCCTCGTGCTTCGGCACGATCCGCACGGTGTACCCGAACGGCCCCGACGCCTCGAGGCGCACCGACCCGGCGAACGCCGCCCGCCCGGCCTCGTACGTCTCGGCGAGCTCGAGAGCCTCTGCCGTGAACGACTCGATCACGTCGGCCTCGGTCACACGGCCGTGGACCACCTGCACCTCGACGTCGCCGGGCTGCAGGTCGCCGAGGGACACGTAGGCCTTGACGGACAGCAGGTCGCCGACCTGCGGCACCTCGCGGATCCCGCTCGACTCGACGTGGTCGACGCGCACGTGCGACCAGTCGCCGCGCACGTGCTGCTTCCAGGCCGCGAGCTCGCGCGCCGGCTCGAAGCCCGGCCCGTTGAGCGTGCGCCCCGCGACGGCGGCGGGCCCGTACAGGCGGTGCACGTAGTCCGCGACCATGCGCGTGGCCTGGACCTTGGGGCCGAGGGTCGCGAGCGTGTGCCGCACCATCTGGAGCCAGCGGACCGGCACACCGCGCTCGTCGCGGTCGTAGAACCGTGCCGCGACCTGCGTCTCGATGAGGTCGTACAGCGCGGCGGCCTCGAGGTCGTCGCGGCGGTCGTTGTCCTCGACGCCGTCGGCCGTGGGGATGGCCCACCCGTTCTCGCCGTCGTACCACTCGTCCCACCACCCGTCGAGGATCGACAGGTTGAGGCCGCCGTTGAGCGCGGACTTCATGCCCGACGTGCCGCTGGCCTCGAGCGGGCGCAGCGGGTTGTTGAGCCACACGTCGCAGCCCGGGTAGAGCGACTGCGCCATGCCGATGTCGTAGTTCGGCAGGAACACGATGCGCCCGCGCACGTCGTGCTCGTCGGTGAACCGGACGAGCTGCTGGATGAGCCGCTTGCCCTGGTCGTCGGCGGGGTGGGACTTGCCGGCGACGATGAGCTGGACGGGCCGCTCGGGGTCGAGCAGGAGCGACCGCAGCCGCTCGGGGTCGCGCAGCATGAGCGTCAGGCGCTTGTACGTGGGAACGCGGCGCGCGAACCCGATGGTCAGGACGTCGGGCGAGAGCGCCTCGTCGACCCAGCCGAGCTCGGCGGGGCTGGCCCCGCGCTCGCGCCAGGACTTGCGGAGCCGGTTGCGGGCCTCGTCGACGAGCTGGCCGCGCAGCTCGCGCCGCATGCCCCACAGCTCCTCGTCGCCGACCCCGGCGGGGTCGAGCCACCCCGCCGACGCCGTGTCGGCCGTGAGCTCGTCGAGCCCGAGCCGCTCGGCCTCGAGCGCGGCGAGGCGCGGGTCGACCCAGGTGGGCGTGTGGACGCCGTTCGTCACGGACGTGATGGGGACCTCGCGCGCGTCGAAGCCCGGCCAGAGGCCGTTGAACATGCCGCGCGAGACCTCGCCGTGCAGGAGGGACACGCCGTTGGCGCGACCGCCCAGGCGGAGCCCCATGACGGCCATGTTGAAGACTGTGGGGTCGCCGCCCTCGTAGTCCTCGGCGCCGAGGGCGAGCACCTGGTCGACGTCGATCCCGGGGATCTGGTTGTCGCCGCCGAAGTACTGCGCGATCAGGTCCCGCCCGAACCGGTCGATGCCTGCGGGGACCGGCGTGTGCGTCGTGAACACGGTCGCGGCCCGCACGGCCTCGAGCGCCGCGTCGAACGTGAGCCCGGCTCCGGTCACGAGCTCGCGGATGCGCTCGACGCCGAGGAACCCGGCGTGGCCCTCGTTGGTGTGGTAGACCTCGGGCTCGGGGGCGTCAGTCAGGCGCGACCACAGGCGCAGCGCGCGCACGCCGCCGACGCCCAGCAGGAGCTCCTGCTGGAGGCGGTGCTCGCCGCCGCCGCCGTAGAGGCGGTCGGTGACCTTGCGTGCGGCCTCGTCGTTGCCCGGGACGTTGGAGTCGAGCAGCAGCAGCGGCACGCGCCCGACGGCGGCGACCCACACGTGCGCGTGCAGCACGCGCCCGCCGGGCAGGTCGATCGAGACGCGCGCGGGCGTGCCGTCGTCCTCGCGCAGGATCGTCAGCGGCAGCCCGTCGGGGTCGAGCAGCGGGTAGGTCTCGACCTGCCAGCCGTCGCGCGTGAGGGACTGGCGGAAGTAGCCCGCACCGTAGAGCAGGCCGACGCCGACGATCGGGACGCCCAGGTCGGAGGCGCTCTTGAGGTGGTCGCCCGCGAGGATGCCGAGGCCGCCCGAGTACTGCGGCAGGACCGAGGTGATGCCGTACTCCGGGGAGAAGTAGGCGATCGCCTGCGGGAGCTCCTCGCCGCCCGCGGCCTGCTCCTGGTACCACTGCGGGTCCTGGAGGTAGCGGTGGAGGTCCGCTGCCGCGGCGCGGACGCGGCCCACGAACTCCTGGTCGGCTGCGAGCGCCGCGAGGCGGTCCGGCCCGAGGGCGCCGAGGAGCGCCACCGGGTCGCGCTTCACGGACTCCCAGAGCTGCGGGTCGATCGCGATGAAGAGCTCGCGCGTGGGCGCGTGCCACGACCAGCGCAGGTTGAGGGACAGCTCGTCGAGGTCGTGCAGCTCGGCGGGCAGGACGGTGCGGACGGTGAAACGTCTGATCGCTCTCACGGGTCCGACAGTACGCAACTGTGGGCTGCTGTACACCCTTTACCTACCGCGTGCTCTCGTCGGCCTCGGGCGGTTTCACCCGTCGGCCGGGCGAGCGTGCGGCGCGGGTTGCGCGCCACACCCGCCCAGCGGGTGCCGCACCTCGCCCGCGCTCGATACCTTGTGCTCGTGCCTGAGAACTCCGCGACCCCCGTGACCCCCGCGCCCGCGCCGGTGCCGACCGCCCCCTCGACCGTGTCCAGCGTCGCTGCGACGTTCCCCCCGATCGCTCCTCCGATCGCCCCGGCCGCCCCGATCGGGCGCATCCCGGTCGTCGAGGTGTCCCCCGTGGTCGAGGGGGGCCGGTGGCCCGCGAAGGCCGTGGTCGGTGAGGTCGTCCCCGTCGAGGCCACGGTGTTCCGCGAGGGCCACGACGCGGTCGCGGCGACGGCGGTGCTCGTCGCCCCGGACGGCACGGACCACTCCTGGGCACGGATGGTCGACGTGGCCCCGGGCCTCGACCGGTTCCGCGCGACGGTCTCCCCCGACGCACCGGGCGCGTGGTCGTTCCGCGTCGAGGCGTGGTCCGACCCGTACGGCACGTGGGCGCACGACGCGGCGATCAAGGTCGCGGCGGGTATCGACGTCGAGCTCATGCTCGCCGAGGGCGTCGCGCTCTTCGAGCGCATCACGGCCCTGGAGGGTCTGAGCCCGCAGGACGCGAAGACCCTGCACGACGGCGCCGCGGCCCTCGCGGACCCGTCGCGCCCCTCCCCGGCCCGGCTCGCCGCGGCCCTGTCGCCCGAGGTGCGCGACGCCCTGGGCCGCACTCCTCTGCGGGACCTCGTGACGCCGTCGGGCACGTATCCCCTGCGGGTCGACCGGCCGCTCGCCCTCGCCGGCGCCTGGTACGAGATGTTCCCCCGCTCCGAGGGCGCGCGGCGCCTCAAGGACGGGACGTGGCGGTCCGGGACGTTCACGACCGCCGCCCGGCGCCTGCCCGCGATCGCCGCGATGGGCTTCGACATGGTCTACCTGACGCCCGTGCACCCCATCGGGACCACGCACCGCAAGGGCCGCAACAACTCGCTGACCGCGCTGCCGGGCGACCCGGGGTCGCCCTACGCGATCGGCTCGAAGGACGGCGGGCACGACGCGATCCACCCCGAGCTCGGCAGCGAGCGCACGTTCAAGGCGTTCGTGAGGGAGGCCCGGCGCCTGGGCATGGAGGTCGCGCTCGACCTCGCGCTCCAGTGCTCGCCCGACCACCCGTGGGTCACCGAGCACCCCGAGTGGTTCACGACGCGCGTCGACGGCTCGATCGCGTACGCCGAGAACCCGCCCAAGAAGTACCAGGACATCTACCCGCTCAACTTCGACAACGACCCGGCGGGCATCTACGCCGAGGTGCTGCGCGTCGTGCGGGTGTGGATCGCGCGCGGTGTCACGGCGTTCCGCGTCGACAACCCGCACACCAAGCCCCTCCCGTTCTGGGAGTGGCTGCTGGCCGAGGTCCGCGCGACGAACCCCGAGGTGATCTTCCTGTCGGAGGCGTTCACCAAGCCCGCGATGATGCACACGCTCGCGCGCATCGGGTTCCACCAGTCGTACACGTACTTCACGTGGCGCAACGAGAAGACCGAGCTGGCCGAGTACCTGACCGAGGTCTCGGGGCCCGCGGGGTCCTACATGCGCCCGAGCTTCTGGCCCACGACGCACGACATCCTGCCGCCGTACCTGCAGCACGGGGGCGTCGCCGGGTTCGCGGTGCGCGCGGTCCTCGCGGCGCTCGGCTCCCCCACGTGGGGCGTCTACTCGGGCTACGAGCTCGTCGAGAACGTGCCGCGCCCCGGCGTCGAGGAGCAGATCGACAACGAGAAGTACGAGTACCGGCCGCGCGACTGGGCGCTCGCGGAGGAGCTCGGCATCTCGACGCTCCTGACGCGCCTCAACGAGGTGCGCCGCGAGCACCCGGCGCTGCGCCAGCTGCGCAACCTCACGGTCCACCCCACGAGCAACGACCGGGTCCTCGCGTTCTCGCGCCACCTGCCCGAGCGGGTGTCGCCGGACGGCACGGTGGCCCCTGCCGACACCGTGGTCGTGGTCGTGAACCTCGACCCGTGGGGCACGCAGGAGTCCATGGTCCACCTCGACCTGGCCGCCCTGGGCGTGGCGCCCGAGCACGGGCAGTTCGTGGCGCACGACCTGCTCTCGGGGGCGTCGTACGGCTGGGGGGAGGACGTCTACGTCAAGCTGGTCCCGCAGGAGCAGGTGGCGCACGTCATCCACGTGAGCACGCCATGAGCAGCTCGCCGTTCTCGGCACGCGCGGCGGGGCCTGCCGCGGGCCCCGCTGCGGGGCCCGCCCCCGTCGCACCGACGACCGCGCCCCTGCCCGTCGGTGCGCTGCCTCCGCGACGCCAGCCCGCGGCCCCGACGGCGCAGCGCTCGGGTCTCTCGGCGGACCCTGCCTGGTACAGGACGGCCGTGTTCTACGAGGTCCTGGTCCGGGCGTTCTCGGACTCCTCGGGCGACGGCTCGGGCGACCTGCGCGGCCTGATCGAGCGTCTCGACTACCTGCAGTGGCTCGGGATCGACGCGCTGTGGCTGCCGCCGTTCTACCCGTCGCCGCTGCGGGACGGCGGGTACGACGTCGCGGACTACACCGCCATCGCGGGCCAGTACGGCTCGATGGCGGACTTCACCGAGCTCATCGCCGAGGCGCACGCGCGCGGCATCCGGATCGTGATCGACCTCGTCATGAACCACACGAGCGACCAGCACCCGTGGTTCCAGGCGTCGCGCGCCGACCCCGAGGGGCCGTACGGCGACTTCTACGTGTGGAGCGACGACAACACGCGCTACCAGGACGCGCGCATCATCTTCGTGGACACCGAGACGAGCAACTGGACGTTCGACCCGGTCCGGCGCCAGTTCTTCTGGCACCGGTTCTTCTCGCACCAGCCGGACCTCAACTTCGAGAACCCGCGCGTCGCGGACGCGATGCTCGACGTGACGAGGTTCTGGCTCCAGGTCGGCGTGGACGGGTTCCGTCTCGACGCGGTCCCCTACCTGTTCGAGGCCGAGGGCACCAACTGCGAGAACCTGCCCCAGACGCACCGGTTCCTGCGGCGCGTGCGGCAGATGGTCGACGCCGAGTTCCCGGGCCGCATCATCCTCGCGGAGGCGAACCAGTGGCCCGCGGAGGTCGTGGACTACTTCGGGACCGAGGAGGAGCCGGAGTGTCACATGTGCTTCCACTTCCCCGTCATGCCCCGCATCTTCTACGCGATCCGCGACCAGCGGGCCAACCAGATCGTCGACATCCTGCGCGACACCCCGCCCATCCCGGCGGGCGCGCAGTGGAGCACGTTCCTGCGCAACCACGACGAGCTGACGCTCGAGATGGTCTCGACCGAGGAGCGTGCGTCGATGTACGGGTGGTACGCGCAGGACCCGCGCATGCGCGCGAACGTCGGCATCCGACGCCGCCTGGCACCGCTGCTCGACAACTCGCGCAAGGAGGTCGAGCTCGCGCACGCGCTGCTCCTGTCGCTGCCGGGCAGCCCGTGCCTGTACTACGGCGACGAGATCGGGATGGGGGACAACATCTGGCTGCCGGACCGGGACGCGGTCCGTACGCCCATGCAGTGGACCCCGGACCGCAACGCGGGCTTCTCGACCGCGGACCCGGGCAAGCTGTACCTGCCGCCCATCCAGTCGCTCGTGCACAACTACGGGTACGTCAACGTGGAGAACCAGCTCGCGCAGCCGACGTCGCTGCTCCACTGGGTCCACGGCATGCTCGCGGTGCGCAGGCTGCACCCGGCGTTCGGCGACGGCGAGCAGGTCACGCTCGTCACGGACAACGAGTCGGTCCTCGCGTTCCTGCGGCGCAACGCGGCCGAGACGATCCTGTGCGTCGCGAACCTGTCGGCGACCGCGCGCACCGCCACGATCCACCTGCCCGAGCACGCGGGCGCGACCCTGACCGACGTGTTCGGCGGGGCCACGTTCCCCTCGGTGGGCGAGGACGGCGACGTCGTGATGACATGGGGGTCGAGGGACTTCTACTGGCTCACGGTGTCGTAGGACGCCCTGACCTGCCCGGCAGAAGGAGCTGACGTGGTGCCGAAGACCGTCTCGTCCTCGCCCGTCGTGTCGCGCCCCGGACCGCTCGGGTCGGCGCAGCGTGTGCCGGTCCCCGATGCCCGGCTGCTCGGCCTCCTCGACGCGTGGCTGCCCGCGCAGCGCTGGTACCCCGTCAAGGGTCTCGCGGTGCGGCACGTGCCGTGGATGAGCTTCGCGCTCACCGACCGCTGCACGCTGCACCTGCTGCGCATCGTGGGCGACGGGGTGGACCTGGTGATCCAGGTCCCGCTGGTCCTGACGCCTGCGGGCGGGACGCCCCCGGTGACAGGGCCGACGGACGCCCGTTCACCGGGCACGGGCACGACCCGTGCGCCCCTCCCGGGGCTGGTGGGCTTCGTGCCGGAGACCGCCGCGGCGCCGGGAGGGCCGCAGGGCGGGGCGAGCGTCGTCGAGGTCTCCGGGGCCCCGCTCGCGGTGCACGACGGCGCCACGCACCCCGACCTGTGGGTGGCCCTCCTGGGAGCGCTCGAGCGGGCGGGCGAGGTGCGCCAGGACGCTCGCGGGGGCACCGGTGGACCTGTCGACCGCGACGTGCACGAGGACCACGACCACCACCACGACGATCATGGGCACCGCCCGGTCGACCTGACGGGCGCCCGCACGGTCGGCGGCGAGCAGTCGAACTCGTCGGTGATCCTCCCCGGGGTCGCGGGCGGGTCGATCCTCAAGATCCTGCGGACGATCGCGATCGGCCCGAACCCGGACGTCGTGGTCCCCGACGCGCTGGCCCGCGTCGGCTGGACGGGCGTGCCGCGACCGCTCGGCTGGGTCGAGGCCACGTGGGAACTGCTCGACGTGCCGGCGGACGCCCCCGCGCTGGGACCGGCGAGGACCGCGCACCTCGCGGTCCTGAGCGAGCTCGTGACGGACGCCCGGGACGGGTTCGAGCTCGCGTGCGCCTACGCGGCCCAGGACACGTCGTTCGCCGACCTCGCGGCCGACCTCGGCCGGACGCTCGCGAGCATGCACCGGGCGCTGCGCGAGGCTCTGCCCACGGGACCACCGCTCGAGGCGGGCTGGCTGCTGGGCGACCTGCGCCGTCGGGCACGCGAGGCCTGCGCCTCCTCCGCCCCGCTCGGGCGACGCGCCGCACAGGTCGAGGCGTTCCTCGACGGCGTGGCCGAGCGCCTCGCCCGCGAGGAGGCACCGCCTCCCGTGCTCCAGGCGATCCACGGCGACATGCACCTGGGGCAGGCCCTGCACGCGCGCGGCGACGGCTGGAAGATCCTCGACTTCGAGGGCGAGCCGCTGCGACCCGTGGCCGAGCGCACGCGCCCGGACCTGCCGCTGCGCGACGTCGCGGGGATCGTGCGATCGCTCGACTACGCGGCGGCGGTCGGCGGGGCACGCTCGCCCCGGTGGACGACGACCGCACGCACGGCGTTCGTCGAGGCGTACCGGCGTGAGATCGGTGAGGACGACGGGACCGCGGGCCTCTCGGTCTCCACGACCGAGGCGCTGCTGCGGGCGCTGGTCCTCGACAAGGCGCTGTACGAGGTCGTGTACGAGTCCCGGAACCGGCCCGCGTGGGAGCCGATCCCGCTCACCGCGGTGGACCGGCTGCTGGGCGGACGGTAGCCACACCGCTGGGTGGCCGGGGCCTCGACGTGCCGTCGCCGCCCGCTGCGCCGGGATCAGCCCGCCACCAGGCATGATGGTGCCGCGGTTCGACGACGACCCCTCACCTCTCTGGAGCTTCCCCGTGACCTCGGCCCCGGCCTCTGCAGACCTCGCACGCTCGACGATGACAGCGCTGACATCACCTCCCGACCAGGCCCCGGGCACCTCCACCGCCCCGCAGAGCCTGACCCGCCGCGAGCTGCACGCGGGCTGGACCGTGCGCGCCGTCGCCGGTCCCGTCCCGGCGCACCTCGCCGACCGGCTGCACGCGCCGGTGCCGGCGACCGTGCCGGGCACGGTCCACACCGACCTCCTCGCGGCCGGGATCGTCCCCGACCCCTACCTCGACGACAACGAGCACGTGCTCGCGTGGATCGGGCGCTGCGACTGGGAGTACCGCACGACCTTCGAGTGGACCCCCGACGGCCACGAACGCCACGACCTCGTCGCCGACGGCCTCGACACCGTCGCGGCCGTGACCCTCAACGGGCACCTGCTCGCCGAGACCGCCAACCAGCACCGCACGTACCGGCTGCCCGTCGACGAGCACCTGCGCCCCGGCAGCAACGAGCTCGTCGTGCGCTTCTCCTCGCCGCTCGCCTACGCCGCCGCCCAGAACGTGGCCATGGGCTACCGCCCCCACACCAACCCCCACCCGTTCAACGCGATCCGCAAGATGGCGTGCAGCTTCGGGTGGGACTGGGGGCTGGAGACCGCGACGTCGGGCATCTGGCGCCCCCTCGCGCTCGAGGCGTGGTCGGGCGCGCGGCTCGCGGCCGTGCGCCCCGTCGCGACGCTCGCCGACCCGGCCGTCGACCCGCCGCACGCGTCGCCCGCCGACGCACCGCACGCGGCGGCCGCCGCGGCCGCCGCGGCCCCGGCCGACCAGCCCGTCCCCGGTCACCTCGCGGTCCACGTCGACGGCCTCGTCACGACCGCCCGGGTCCCGTCCGGCGAGACCACGGTCGTCGACCTCGACCTCCCGCAGGTGCGCCGCTGGTGGCCCCGCGGGTTCGGCGAGCAGCCGCTCTACGAGGTCACGGTCGAGCTCCTCCCCACACCCGCGCCCCCCGGGCCGTCGGCCGAGGCGACCGGGGCGCGCGCCGCCGTCGGGCCGCTCGACGTGCGGCGCCACCGCGTGGGCTTCCGCACAGTGCGCCTCGACATGCTCCCCGACGAGCACGACGGCGAGCCCGGCACCTCGTTCGTGATCGTCGTCAACGACCGGCCCGTGTTCGTTCGGGGCGCCAACTGGATCCCCGACGACGCGTTCCCCCACCGCGTGACGCGCGAGCGGTACGCGGCGCGCATCACCCAGGCCGAGCAGGCGAACGTCAACCTGCTGCGTGTGTGGGGCGGCGGGATCTTCGAGGCCGACGACTTCTACGACCTGTGCGACGAGCGCGGCATCCTCACGTGGCAGGACTTCCTCTTCGCGTGCTCGACCTACGCCGAGGAGGAGCCGCTGCGCGGCGAGGTCGAGGCCGAGGTGCGCGACAACGTCGTGCGCCTGGCCCCGCACCCGAGCCTCGTGCTGTGGAACGGCAACAACGAGAACCTGTGGGGATTCCACGACTGGGACTGGCAGCCGCGCCTCCAGGGCCGCACCTGGGGCCTCGGGTACTACACCGAGCTGCTGCCGGCGCTGCTCGCCGAGCTCGACCCGGGGCGCCCGTACACCCCGGGCAGCCCGTGGTCGGGCTCGCTCGACCTGCACCCCAACCTCGACGCGCACGGCTCGGTGCACGTCTGGGACGCGTGGAACCGCAAGGGCTACGAGGTGTACCGGGACCACGTCGCGCGCTTCGTCGCCGAGTTCGGCTGGCAGGGCCCGCCCACGTGGTCGACGCTGCGCGACGCCCTGTCCGACGACCCGCTGACGCCCGAGTCCCCCGGGATGCTCGTGCACCAGAAGGCCGCGCAGGGCAACGACAAGCTGACCGACGGACTGCTCCCCCACTTCCCGCTGCCCGACGACATGGACGACTGGCACTGGGCCATGTCCGTCAACCAGGCGAACGCCATGACGGTCGGGATCGAGCACCTGCGCTCGTGGAGCCCGCGCTGCGCGGGCGCGATCGTGTGGCAGCTCAACGACTGCTGGCCCGTCACGTCGTGGGCCGCGGTCGACGGCGCGGGCCGCGCCAAGCCCACGCTGTTCGCGCTCGCCCACGCGTACCGCGACCGCCTGGTCACGGTCCAGCCCCGCAGGCCCGACGGCGGCGCGCCCGTCCCCGGCGGCCCGTCGGCGCTCGCGGTGGTCGTCGTCAACGACTCGCCCGCCCCGTGGAGCGGGACGCTCGTCCAGCAGCGCGTGCGCTACGACGGGACGGTCCTCGCGGAGGTGAGCACCGCCGTCGGGCTGGCACCGCGCGAGACGCGCACGCTCCTGCTGCCCGACGACGTCGCGACGGTCGGGCGAGGGGCCGACGAGCTGGTCGTCGCGACCCTGGGCGACGAGCGCGGGCTGTGGTTCTTCGCGGAGCCGCGCGACAGCGCGCTGACCGAGGGTGGGCTGGACGTGGTGGTGCGAGTGGTCGCCTCGGGCGCCCCGGCGCCGTCGCCCGTGCCGGGCTCGCTCCGCGGGCCCGCCGCGGACCGAGGGCCTGCCGAAGGTCACCGGTACGAGGTCACCGTGACGGCGCGCGATCTCGTGCGCGACCTCGCCCTGCTGGTCGACAAGGTCGACCCCGACGCGACCGTCGACGACCAGCTCGTCACGCTCCTGCCCGGGGAGTCCGCGACGTTCACCGTGACGTCGCCCGTGCCGCTCGATCCCGGGACCCTGAGCGCGCGTCGCGTGCTGCGGACCGCGAACCAGCTCGTCGCGGGACCGTCGACGCCCGGGCTCGCCCCGTGAGCGCCGGGTGAGCGGACGCGCTCGCGGCGCGGGGAGTACGCACGCGCCCCCGCGACGTGGAAAGGTTGGGCCATGACCGGGTCATCGACACCTCCGAGCAGCTCCCTCCCACCGCTCCCCGTGGTGCCGGCCGATCCGGTCGCGCTCGCGGCCGTCGCCCAGGGCAGGGCCTCCGGGCCGCACGGGGTGCTCGGCCCGCACCTGACCGCGGTGCCCCTACCCGGCGGCCGGACCGGGGGCGCCGCCACGGTGCGCGTCCTGCGCCCGCTCGCGGACGAGGTCGCGATCATCACCCTCGACGGCGAGTTCGCCGCGACGCACGAGCAGGACGGGATCTGGGTCGCGGTCGTGCCCGCAGCCGTCGACGAGCCCGTGCCCGGCGCCTCGACCTCTCCGGTGCTGCACGCGCCCGACTACCGCGTCCGCTCGCGCTACGGCGAGACCACGACCCTCCAGGACGACCCCTACCGGTTCCTGCCGAGCCTCGGGGAGATGGACCAGCACCTGATCCGCGAGGGGCGCCACGAGGAGCTGTGGACCGTCCTGGGTGCCAACCCGAAGGTCTACCCGAGCGCCCTCGGCGAACCGGGGTCGCCCGGGACGACGAGCGGCACGGCGTTCGCGGTCTGGGCGCCCAACGCCCGCGCGGTGCGGGTCATCGGGGACTTCAACCACTGGCAGGGCAGCACCCACGCCATGCGGTCGCTGGGCGACACGGGGGTGTGGGAGCTATTCGTGCCCGGTATCGGGCCCGGGACGCTCTACAAGTACGAGATCCTCACGGCCGGCGGCGCCTGGCTCCAGAAGGCCGACCCCCTCGCCAAGGGCACGCAGGTGCCGCCCGCCAACGCGAGCGTCGTCGTCGCGTCCGGGCACGAGTGGACCGACGACGCCTGGCTCGCCGAGCGTGCGTCCCGCGACCCGCACGCGGGCCCCGTGAGCGTCTACGAGGTGCACCTGGGCTCGTGGCGCCAGGGCCTGAGCTACCGCGACCTCGCCGACCAGCTCACGGCCTACGTCCTCGAGACCGGGTTCACGCACGTCGAGCTCATGCCCGTCGCCGAGCACCCCTACGGCGGCTCGTGGGGCTACCAGGTCACGAGCTACTACGCCCCGACCGCACGGTTCGGGCACCCCGACGACTTCCGGTACCTCGTCGACACCCTGCACCGCGCCGGGATCGGCGTGATCCTCGACTGGGTCCCGGCGCACTTCCCCAAGGACGAGTGGGCGCTCGCCCGCTTCGACGGCACCCCGCTCTACGAGCACCCCGACCCCCTGCGCGGCGAGCAGCCGGACTGGGGCACGTACGTGTTCGACTTCGGGCGCAACGAGGTGCGCAACTTCCTCGTCGCCAACGCGACGTACTGGTTCGAGGAGTTCCACGTCGACGCCCTGCGCGTCGACGCGGTGGCCTCGATGCTCTACCTCGACTACTCGCGCGGCCCCGGCCAGTGGCACCCGAACGTCCACGGCGGGCGCGAGAACCTCGAGGCCATCGCCTTCCTCCAGGAGACCAACGCGACCGCCTACCGGCGCACGCCGGGCGTGATGATGATCGCCGAGGAGTCCACCGCCTGGCCCGGCGTCACGCGCCCCACCGACGCGGGCGGCCTCGGGTTCGGGCTCAAGTGGAACATGGGCTGGATGAACGACTCGCTGCGCTACGTCGCCGAGGAGCCCATCAACCGGCGCTACCACCACCACGAGATCACGTTCTCGATGGTCTACGCGTACTCCGAGCAGTTCGTCCTGCCCATCAGCCACGACGAGGTCGTGCACGGCAAGGGGTCGCTCTACGGCAAGATGCCGGGCGACGACTGGCAGAAGCGTGCGGGGGTCCGGTCGTTCCTGGCCTACCAGTGGTCGCATCCCGGCAAGCAGCTGCTGTTCATGGGCTGCGAGATCGCCCAGCACACCGAGTGGAACGAGGCCGCGAGCCTCGACTGGGCCGGCCTCGACGACGCGGGCAGGGCCGGCGTGCAGCGCCAGGTGCGGGACCTCAACGCGCTCTACCGGCGCACGCCCGCGCTGTGGGCGCTCGACCACGACCCCGCGGGCTTCGAGTGGCTCGACGCCGAGGACGCGGACCACAACGTGGTCGCGTACCTGCGCCGCGACGCGGCCGGCAACCAGGTCGCGGTCGTCGTCAACTTCGCGGGTACCCCGCACGAGGACTACCGGCTGGCACTGCCCCAGGGCGGCGCGTGGCGCGAGGTCCTCAACACCGACGCCGAGGTCTACGGCGGCTCCGGGGTCGGGAACCTCGGCGAGGTCCACGCCGAGTCCCGCCCGTGGAAGGGGCGGGCGCACTCGGTCGCGCTGCGCGTCCCGCCGCTCGGCGCGCTGTACCTGGAGCCGGTCTGACGTCGAGCCGGTCAGACGTCGCGCCGGTCTGACGTCGACGTCGAGCCGGTCCGTCCTCGAGCCGGTCAGACCCGGACGGGACGCTCTCCGGCCACGCACCTCGTGCACGACGGCGGGGGGGGGGGGCCCGGGCGGGGGGGGGCCGCCCCC
>NZ_JBHVOS010000040.1:0-10443 GCF_042887685.1 Oerskovia sp. NPDC057915
TGTGTGCGGGGCTGCTGTCGTCGTGGCGATGCATCGACGACAGCTGCCCCGCACTCGGCGTTTCCCGGAGGGGTCAGCGTTCCTTGGGCACGAGAACCTCGAGGCGCTGGCGGTACTCGGTCTCGTCGATCTCACCACGCGCGTAGCGCTCGCCGAGGATCGAGACGGGGTCGTTGGCGCCGCGCCAGGCACCCGGTCCGCCGGGGTGTCCCCACGGTCCGCCGCGTCGCGCCCGGCGTGCGAACAGGAAGATCACCGTGGCGAACAGCGCGAACCACAGCAACGGGAAGACGAACCACCACGGCCCGGGGCCCCAGCCCGCGCCACCGTGGGCGAGGACGTCGGTCGTGGCGGTCGTGAGGGTGGTGAGCATGGGGGCCTCCTGGGTGGGCTGGTGACGGGCGGTGGCCGCCGCGTCCGGCCGCCGGGTGCGGCCTCGTCTCCAGGCTTCCGCGCGGGCCGCGCCACGTCGTCGGCCCGTGGATGTCTACCCCGTACCCCGCTGGTACCGTCCGGGTCGCAGGGCCGTGCCGCTCAGCGCCCTCGTCCCCAGCCCGGGCGCACGATGCCCGCCTCGTAGGCCGCGACCACGAGCTGGGCCCGGTCCCGCGCCCGCAGCTTGGTCATGACGCGCGAGACGTGCGTCTTGACGGTCGACTCCGACAGGTACAGCGTCCGCGCGATCTCCTCGTTGGACAGGCCGCCCGCGACCTCGACGAGCACCTCGTGCTCGCGCGGCGTGAGGTCCGCGAGCCCGGGCAGGGGGGCGACGTCGCGCGTCGCGTCAGCCACGCGTGCGAGCAGCCGCCTGGTCACGGTCGGGGAGAGCAGCGCGTCGCCGCCCGCCGCGACGCGCACCGCGCGCACCAGGTCCTCGGGCTCGGTGTCCTTGACGAGGAACCCGCTCGCGCCGCTGCGGATCGCCTCGGTCACGTACTCGTCGAGCTCGAACGTCGTCACCACGACGACGTGCACGCCCGACGCCGCCGGGTCCGCCACGATCCGTCGGGTCGCCTCGAGCCCGTCGAGACCGGGCATGCGGATGTCCATGAGCACGACGTCGGGCAGCAGGTCGAGCGCGAGCCGCACCGCGTCGTCGCCCGTCGCGGCCTCGCCGACGACCTCGAGGTCCGGCTCGGAGTCGATCAGGGCGCGGAAGCCGCCGCGCACGAGGCTCTGGTCGTCGGCCAGCACGACGCGGATCATGGGCTCTCCTCGTTCGTCGTCGGTGGGTCGCCGGTCGTCGTGGGTGGGGGGGCGGTCGCGTCGTCGGGCGGTCCGTCCGCTGGTGCGGTCGTGTCGGTCTCCTGCCCGACGGCGTCGCGCGCCTCCCACGGGATCCTCGCCTCGACGACGAACCCGCCGTGAGGCAGGGGGCCGGCCGTGAGGGTCCCGCCCGCGTCGGTCACGCGCTCGCGCATGCCGCGCAGGCCGTACCCCTCGGGAACCCGGTCCTCGTCCGTGCGCGGCCACGACGCGTCCGCGGCCCGCCCCGGGACGGGCGATCCGTCGTCGGACACCGTGACGACCAGGGTGCGCGGCGGGCCGGGCGGAGTGGTGGGGACAGGGGAGCCGGGGGCCGGTCGCACCGCCTGCACCGAGCCCGTACCGGCGACCCGGACCTCGACGATCGCGCGCGTCGCGCCGGCCGCATGACGCTGCACGTTCGTCAGCGACTCCTGGACGACGCGGTAGACGATCCCTGCGAGGCGTGGCGAGGCGTCGTGCGCGGCGTCCTCGACCGTGAGGTCGACCGCGATGCCCGGCACGTTCCCGACCAGCCGGGGGAGCGCCCCGAGGTCCCACGACGGGGAGCGGGGCGCCTCTTCGCCCTCGGCGCGGACGACGCCGAGCACCGCGCGGACCTCGTCGAGCGACTCGCGGCTCGTGGCCCGGATCGCCGTGAGGGCCGCGCGCGCCTGCTCGGGGTCCCGGTCCAGCAGGTGCAGCCCGACGCCCGCCTGCACGGTGATCGCGGACAGCGAGTGGGCCAGGACGTCGTGCAGCTCGCGGGCGATGCGCAGGCGTTCGGCCGTCACGGCGTTGATCTCGTGCTCGCGGCGGGCTGCGCGGAGCGCCGCGAGGCGGGCGACCCGGCCCCGCACACCGCCCGCCGCCACGAGAGCGACGACCGTCCAGGCCAGCCCCCCGAGCAGCGCGACCGAGGGCGGGCCGCCCCGGAGCGTCGCCGCGGCCACCGCGATCCCTGCGAGCACCACGACGCCGGACCAGGCGGTGGCCCGGCCGTGCGCCGCAGGACCGGCGAGCACGACGCCCGCGAGGACGGCGACCGTCGGGACGAAGACTGGTCCCCAGGGGTACCCGAGCAGCAGATAGGTGCCCGTCGCGGCGAGGCTCAGCGAGACCGCCAGGAGGTGGCGGCGCGGGATCGTCGCGAGGACCGCTGACGGGACGAGCACCAGGGCGAGGGCGAGGACGTCGAGGGGCCGGGCACCCGGCTGGCCGTGCGCCGCGCCCAGCGTGCCGACCACCGCGACCAGGGCCGTGACGATCGCGAGGAACAGGCGCGGTCGGCGGTGGTCGAACGGACCGGAGCGGTCGGTCGGGTCGGCCGTGCCGTCGTCGACGCCCTCGCCGGTGGCGGGCCACGACCAGGGGCCGTGCTGACGTGCGCGGTGCCACGGCGGACCCCACGGAGCCTCCGGGGTCCCCGCGGACCTCCCGTCGCCGACCATGCGGCCACGCTACGCCGGGCGGCCTCGTGCCGCGTCCTGCTGCGGTGCCGATGGGGACGGTACGGCGGTACCGGTCACGTGACACCGAGCCCGCCGCACACGCAGGGCCCCGTCCCCAGGCTCACCGCCCCCAGGCTCACCGCCCGGCAGGCGACCCCTCGGCGTCGAGCCGGGCCACGAGCCGAGGACCCGCGACCTCGCGGTACGACATGTCGAGCAGCTCGGCGACCTCCTGCCAGTCGACCGGGGCGGCGTCGAGATCGAGCCCGAGCCAGCCCGCCGGGCCGTAGTAGGCGGGCACGAAGAACCGCGGGTCCTGCGACAGCGCCGTGTGCTCCGCGGGGTCGACCTTCACGAGCACCGAGCGCGGGTACTGCCGGACCGGCGCAGAAGGGGTCGCCTTCGTCATGCCGCTGAAGACCGCGAAGATCAGCCGCGCCCGGAACGTCACCCGTCCGTGCGACATCCGCTCCTCGGCGCCGGGGAACGCGAGCGCGAGGCGACGCACCTCGACGAGGTGGGCGGCGTCGTCGGGCACGGTGGGGCTGGCAGGCATGGCACCCAGCGAACCACGCCCCACCCATGCCCGCGCGGGCGTCGGTGGTGGACGCCGTCAGACCTCCAGGACGACCTTGCCGCGCGCATGGCCTCCCGCGACCTGCTCGACGGCCCGCGCCGCCTCGGCCAGGGGGTAGCGTGCCGAGATCTCGGACGAGAGCAGCTCGGCCTCCGCGAGAGCGAGGACCTCCGCGAGCGCGCCCTTCTGCGACACCTTGGACGCGATGCCCGCAGCGAGAGACTCGTCCGACTCGACCAGGGTCACGGCGCGCGGCGCCCCGTCACGCTCCAGGCCGTCGGTGCCCAGCAGCTCGACCGTCTGGGCGACGGTCTCCGGGGAGCCGACCGTGTCGACGACCGCGGTGACGTCCGACAGGCCGTCCGGGAGCGCGCGGACCGCGTCCACGAGACCCGGGCCGTACTCCACGGGCGTCGCGCCGAGACCCTGCACGTAGTCGTGGTTGCGCTCGGACGCCGTGCCGACGACGCGCGCGCCGAGAGCCTTCGCGATCTGCACAGCGGCCGAGCCCACGCCGCCCGACGCGCCGTGGACCAGCACGACGTCCTTGTCCCCGACCCCCGCCTGGACCAGCGCCGAGAACGCCGCCGACGCCGCGACCGGCAGGACCGCGGCCTGGTCGAACGGGACGTTCGCGGGCTTGATCCGCGCCTTGGTGGCCGTGACGACCGACCTCTCGCGCTGCGCTCCCGTGCCGCTCCACACGACCTCGTCACCCACCGCGAAGCCTTCGACCCCCTCGCCGACCGCCTCGACGACGCCCGCCGCCTCGAACCCGAGCACCTGCGGGAAGTCGTCGCTGCCGCCGAACTTCCCGGCGAGCTTCTTGACGTCCGCCGGGTTGACCCCGACCACGCGGTTCGCGACGAGGAGCTCGCCCTCACCGGGGGCCGGCACGGGCTCGTCGCCGACGCGCAGGACGTCGACCCCGCCGTGGCGGTCGTAGAAGATCGCGGTGCTCATGGGTCTACCTCTTCGAGATGCGGGGGCGTTGCGGGGAAATTGTGCGGTTCGCGCGAAACCGGCTTTCACTCTTCCATCCCGGACCGAGTCCTGTCATGCGCGTTGCCTGACCGTGACCTCGGCCGTGACCTGCGGATTCAGGCACCGGGTGGGGCGTCGTCAGGGATGGGTGCGGCCCGTCCGGAGGGCCTGAGGCCGGGGCCCGGGGACGGCGGGGGCACCCGCCCGCGGGCTGCCGCGAGGACCACGGGGTCCGCACAACCCCGCGCGAAACCGTCGGTCCGGTGGCGGCCGTCGTGGCCCAGGAGCCACGAGCCGACGTGCCCGGCCACGGGCGTGGGACGACGGGGACGGCACGTGACGCCGTGGCGCCGCACAGCCTTGGTAGCGGCCCGGTCGGGGTGTCCGACGTCACGGCCCGGCGCGGGCGAGAACGGCTGGGTGCCCGCCACGCTCGCCACGAACCATGGCCCCTCGAGCATCACGGACGACTCGACGACGGGCATGCGCCGATCGTCGCACGTGGGACCGACAGGCCGCGCGGCGGGCGGTCGGCCGGGCCGAGACCACCGGTACCGGGAAGCGAGGGCACTGCTCCCGCGTTGGACCTGACGATGACCGAGACCGGCGACCCCACCCCCGGGGAGACGAGCGACGAGCCTGGGGCGGCGGCCCGTGACCTGGAGGCGCGCGACGCCGTCGTGCGGGCCAGGTTGCTCGCGCTGCGCGACGAGGCCGAGGCCCGGCGTGAGGCGCTGCGCGGAGAGGTGGCCGGGATCGTCGAGGCGTCCAAGGACTCGAACGCCGACGACGAGCACGACCCCGACGGCGCGACGATCGCGTTCGAGCGCGCGCAGGTCGGGGCGCTGCAGCGGCTCGCCGAGCAGCAGTCGGCCGAGGCCGAGGCGGCGCTCACCCGGCTCGACGCCGGGACGTACGGGACGTGCGAGACCTGCGGCGGTCCGGTCGGGGAGGCGCGCCTGGACGCGCGCCCGACGGCCCGGCAGTGCATCGCCTGCGCGTCGGCGGGACGTCCGGCGAGGTAGACCCGCAGGTCCACCTCGCCGTGCCCGGTACCGCGGCGATGCCTACTTGTGAGGCACTCCTGCGATGAGACCGCCGTCGACGATGAACTCCGACCCGGTCGAGTAGCTCGACTCGTCGCTCGCCAGGAACAGCACGAGCTGCGAGACCTCCTCGGGCTCGGCCGCGCGGCCCAGGGGGATGTGGAGGTCGTCCGAGCTGATCTTCGCCGTCATGGGCGTCTTGATGAAGCCCGGGTGGACCGAGTTGACGCGCACGCCCGAGGGCCCGAGGTCCAGGGCCACCGACTTGGTGAGGCCGCGCACGCCGAACTTGGACGCGACGTAGCCGTGCAGGCCCGCGCTGCCGCGCATGCCCTCGACGGACGAGATGTTGATGATCGACCCTCGCCCGGCCCGGGCCATGACGGGCGAGACGGCGTGGATCCCCAGGAACGTGCCCGTGAGGTTGATGTCGATGATCGTGCGCCACATGGCGGGCGTGAACTCGGTGATGCCGGCGGCGTTCGCGATGCCCGCGTTGTTCACGAGGACGTCGATGCGCCCGAACTTCTCGAGCGTGAACGCGACGGCGGCGTCCCAGTCCTCCTCCTTGGTGACGTCGAGGTGGGTGTAGGCGGCGTTCTCGCCGAGCTCGGCGGCGAGCGCCTCGCCCTTGGCGTCGTCGAGGTCTGCGACGACGACCTTCGCGCCCTCGGCGACGAGCGCCTTGGCGTGGGTCACGCCCATGCCTCCGGTTCCTCCGGTGACGACGGCGACCTTGTTGAAGACACGGCCCATGGTGGGGCCTCCTTTCTGTGTGCCCGGGGTCGGGAACCCTCGTGGGGTGCCCGACGGCGGAGCGTGCGGTGTGTGGTGCGGCTCGCCGGGGCGGGTGGTCGCGTCGGGTCAGTTCGGCGCGGTCCACCAGGGGGCGAGCGAGGTGCGGGTGATCCGGGGGAAGAAGTCCGGGTCACGGGGGGACGGGGTCGCGAGCCACGCCTCGAGCGCGCCGACCGAGCCGAGCGCGACGTAGCAGGCGTACGCGCGCGCAGCCTGCTCGACCTCGGTCCGCTCGGCGTCGCACGGCACGGGCATGAGGTGCGGCTGGTCCAGGAGGAACGTGCGCAGCGTGTCGGAGAAGTGCTCCGCGAGCAGGCGGAACAGCGGGGCGCTCAGGCCGCCCTCGAGGGCTCGCTCGTAGATCGAGGTGTGCGCGTCGACGTGGCGGACGATCGCCTGCGTGATGGTGTCGACGAGCTGCCGGGGGTCGGTGCGGGAGGGGGCGTCGGGGCCGGTCGCGGGGTCGGGGGACAGGCCCTGCGCGGCTGCGAGGAAGTCGCTGCGGATCGCGTCGAGCTCGGTGCGCAGGATGGTCGTGAGGAGGTCGGCGGGGTTGCTCGCGTAGTCGTAGAACGTGGCGCGGTTGATCCCGGCGTGGGCAGAGACCTGCGAGACCGTGAGCTCGTCGATGTCCTGCTCGGCGGCGAGCTCGAGGACCGCTGTGCGCAGGGCTGCGGTGGTGCGTTCGGTGCGGGGGTCCATGTCGCCTCCTTCGGGGAACGTGCTGACACTTTGACGGTACGCCCGTGCCAATAGTTTGGCAACACGTGTCGCCTAGGCAGGTCGTCGGGCTCTCTCCCCGCGACGGCTCGTGCCGTCTCTGCCATGCTCGAGAGGAACCGCTCGACGACAGCCTGTGCACTCGGCAGGCCTTGCCCGCCACACTCCGGCGGAGCCATCTGCGCACCGTGGCGCACCCGTCAAGCAGCTCGGAGGCCGCTCGGCAGCGGCCACGGACGGGGCCTCGGTGCGCGCAACCGCTGTCGGACCGGAGCCGCGTCCGACGAGCCGTCGCCCGAGGGGGCGGGGCACGGACCGGGTCGCCCGAGGCGCCGCCACGCACCTCGCCACGACCCGGCCGCTCGACAGCGAGCGGCCCAGGTGGACCGGGCCGAGGACCGTTCGACCAAGAGGAGAGACCATGTCTGGATCCAACCGAGGCGCCGAGTCCGAGGAGCGCGACGTCGTCGCGCTCAACCCGCTCTTCGCCCGTCCGGGAGAAGCGACCGAGCTGCCCCGCAACGTGCTGCCTGCGGGCGAGTCCCTCCCGGAGACCGCGTACCAGATCGTCCACGACGAGGCGATGCTCGACGGCAACGCCCGCCTCAACCTCGCGACGTTCGTCGGGACGTGGATGGACCCGTACGCGCAGCGGCTGTACGAGGAGACGGCCGACAAGAACATGATCGACAAGGACGAGTACCCGGCGACCGCCGCGATCGAGACCCGCTGCTGGAAGATGCTGGGTCGGCTGTGGAGCGCCCCGGACCCGGAGAACACCATCGGGACGTCGACCATCGGCTCCTCCGAGGCCGCGATGCTCGGCGGGCTCGCGCTCAAGCGACGGTGGCAGCACGCGCGCCGCGCGGCCGGGAAGCCCGCGGACCGGCCCAACCTGGTCCTGTCGAGCGCGGTGCAGGTGTGCTGGGAGAAGTTCTGCAACTACTGGGACGTCGAGGCGCGCTACGTCCCCATCTCGCTCGAGCACAAGGTGCTCGACGGGTTCGAGCTCGAGAAGTACGTGGACGAGAACACGATCGGCGTGGTGGCGATCCTCGGCGTCACCTACACCGGGATGTACGAGCCCGTCACCGAGATCGCCGCCGCCCTGGACCGCATCCAGGCCTCGACGGGGCTCGACGTCCCCATCCACGTGGACGGGGCGTCGGGCGCCATGATCGCCCCGTTCATCCAGCCCGGGCTCGAGTGGGACTTCCGGGTCCCGCGGGTCGTGTCGATCAACACCTCGGGCCACAAGTACGGGCTCGTCTACCCCGGGCTCGGATGGGTCGTGTGGCGCGACGTCGCGTCGCTGCCCGAGGACCTGGTGTTCCGCGTCAGCTACCTGGGTGGCGACATGCCCACGTTCGCCCTCAACTTCTCGCGCCCGGGCGCACAGGTGCTGCTCCAGTACTACCTGTTCCTGCGGCTCGGGTTCGACGGCTACCGCAAGGTGCAGCAGGCCTCGCAGGACGTCGCGCTCTACCTCTCGGGCGAGATCGCGAAGATGCCGCAGTTCGACCTGTGGAACGACGGGAGCGACATCCCCGTCTTCGCGTGGAGCATCGCGCAGGGGTACGGCACGAACTGGAACCTGTACCACCTGTCCGACCGGCTGCGGCTCAAGGGCTGGCTGGTCCCCGCCTACCCGATGCCCGCCGACCTCGAGACCCTGACGGTCCAGCGCATCGTGGTGCGCAACGGGCTCAGCATGGACCTCGCGCACAGCCTGATCGACGACCTGCGCACCGAGGTCGACTACCTCGAGGCGCTGACGGGACCCATGCCCGTCGAAGGACAGCACCCGGGCTTCCACCACTGAGGGGGACATGATGGACACGAACCAACCGGGCGCCAGCGCCCGCGCGACGGAACCGGCCGGCGGTCCCTTCGTCCGGGCGGACGGGACCCACGCACCGACGGCCGGCCACGTCGCGCCGCACCCGTACGGGAAGGACCCTCAGCACACCGGTCCGGCCATCGGCGCCCCCGCAGCGACGCCGACCGCGTTCCTGTCGGTCTTCCAGCTCGCGATGCTCACGGTCGTCACCGTGGCGTCGCTGCGCTCGCTCCCCGCCATGGGGGCCTACGGCCTGGGCTCGATCACCCTCTTCGTCGTCCCGGCGATCCTGTTCCTCGTGCCGACCGCCCTGGTCGCCGCGGAGCTGGCGACCGGGTGGAAGGGCGGTGTGTTCACCTGGGTCCGCGAGGCGTTCGGCAACCGGATGGGCTTCACGGCCATCTGGCTCCAGTGGATCCAGAACGTCGTCTGGTACCCGACGCAGATCGCGTTCATCGCGGCGAGCCTGTCGTTCGTGATCGGCAACCAGGGGCTGGCGAGCAACGGCCTGTACACAGCGGTCGTGATCCTCGTCCTCTACTGGGGCTCGACGCTCATCACGCTCAAGGGCGGCAACCTCTTCGCCAAGGTGGGGTCGTGGAGCGGCATCCTGGGGACGCTGTTCCCCGCCGTGCTGCTGATCGTGCTCGGCGCGATCTGGCTCGCGACCGGTGAGAAGTCGGAGACCACCCTGGAGGTGTCCGCCGTCGTCCCGCCGTGGACGGGGATCGCGTCGATCGTCCTCGTGGTGTCCAACGTCCTCGCGTACGCGGGGATGGAGGTCAACGCGGTCCACGCGAACGACATGAAGAACCCGGGGAAGGGGTTCCCCAGGTCGATCGCCGTCGCGACCCTCCTCATCCTCGTGGTGTTCATCCTGCCCACGATCGCGATGGCGGTCGCGGTGCCCAAGAAGGACCTGGGGCTTACCAACGGCATCAACCTCGCGTTCCAGGTGTTCTTCGACAAGTGGGACATGCCGTGGGCGGTCACCGCGATCTCGGCGCTCATCGCGCTGGGGGCGTTCGCGTCCGTCGTCACCTGGATCGCAGGGCCGTCGCGAGGACTGCTGGCCGCTGCCCGGACGGGCCTCCTGCCCCCGGCCCTCCAGAAGCGCAACGCGGCGGGGGTGCAGGTGGGGATCCTCGGGGTCCAGGGGATCGTGGTGTCGGTCCTGGCGCTGCTGTTCCTCGTCATCCCGAACATCAACACCGCGTTCATCGCGCTCATCGACATGGCCGCCGCGCTCTACCTGGTCATGTACATGATGATGTTCGCCGCGGCGATCAGGCTCCGGCGCTCCAAGCCGGACGTGGTGCGGACCTACCGCACCCCCGCGATGAAGTTCGTCGCAGGGGTCGGGTTCGTCGCGTGCGCGGCGGCGTTCGTGCTCGCGTTCGTCCCGCCCGAGGGGTTCACCGGCGTGCCGCCGGCCGCCTACCCGTTCGTGGTGGCCGCGGTCGTGCTCGTCCTCGGCGGGCCGCCCCTCATCTTCTACGCGATGCGCAAGCCGACGTGGGACCAGCGGACCGCGGCCGAGCAGGAGACGGCCGAGGGTGTCCTGGTGAACCCGCCGACCGGCGGGGTCGGCGCGCAGGGGAGCGGGGCTGCGGGCTCGGTCCCAGGAGGTCCGCCTCCTCAGGGCGCGCCGCGCTGAGAAGCCCGTGCCCGACGGCGGCGCGCGTCGTCGTCGGGCGGGCGGCGGTGCGGCGTGGCGACGCGGCGGGCGTCGCGTGCGCCGAGTGTGCAGTTCGGGTCGTCCCCACGCGCTGGGGACGACCC
>NZ_JBHVOS010000041.1:0-8474 GCF_042887685.1 Oerskovia sp. NPDC057915
GATCCTGACGGTGTGGGTGGGCAGGCTCGCGCCGCAACTGCGGAGCCTGCGCCGTGAGGTCGAGGAACTCAAAGCCGGACGCGTCAAGGACCAGGGCGTGATCAAAGCGTCCGTGAAGTACATCCGCGCACTCGGAGTCCACAACGGAGTCCTGACCGGGCTACTTCGCCACCACGCCCCGCACGTAGAGATCCCCGCCGAGCCCGTGATGCCCGAAGTATTACGAGAGGAAGTCTGAGTGTGAGCCAACCGAACCGACGCCACAAGCAACGCCGCACCGCGCTCCTCAAGGAGGAGATGGAAGGACGGCTCAAGAATCCATTCGGGTTCGACGAGACGTTCACCGCGGCCGAGCAGGAGGAGATCAAGCATCTCGCCGCTCTGATCGCGCGGATCTACGTTCCGGAGCAGAAACCGTTCCCGGAGGTCGACGTCGTGTTCACCGGTCCGGTGGCGCGGATCGCCACGCAGTGGTGGAAGCAAGGAATGCGCGTGCACCCGGAACTGGCAAAGGTCGCCGTCGTTGTCGACACGAACGGCAGTGCGAAGAACGTGGAGGTCGATCGTGGCTAGCGAATACGGTGATCCGATCGAACGTCTCCTCGTCGAGGTGGAAGTGTTCGGTATGGCGCAGCTGCCCGGTCAGCCGCCGCAGACCGAAGCGTTCTTCCATATCCGGCGACGTCAGGACGGCGGCGCAGAAGGTGTGCTCGGGTTGCCGTTCTACAAGGGAGACAAGGGCGATCGTGGTCCCGCATTGCAGATCTTCGTCGTCCCGACGGCCGCGAACATCCCGCAGCCGGGAACGCTGACCAGTGCCGATTACGGCAAGGGTTGGCGCGTCGCGGGTGAGAACACGGTGAAGTTCTGGACCTCGCAAGGCTTCCAGTCACACTCGAATTGGATCGGCAGTGAGGGTCCTCCAGGTGACAAGGGTCCGGCGAACAAGCTGACCGCAGGCACGATCGAGATGCTGGCCGAAGGTCACGCACCGACGATCGACATCACCGGAACCGCGCCGAATCAGACTCTCTCCATAGGCATTCCGGCAGTTCCAGGCAGGCCAGGCGACACGGGACCGGCTGCGGCGATCGCGGCGTCGACGGACTACTCCGACAGCGGCACACCCGCAACTGTCGGTCAGGTCATCGCCATGAGATCGAACGGCAAGTTCGGACCCGTTCAGCCGATCTCCGTCCTCGAGGAATACGTCGTCCCGCCGGCCTCGTTCCCGAACGCGTCCAAGCAATCGTCGGAGCAGCGACATCAGTTGGTGCAGGTGCCGATTCCGGCGAAGCCGTATCCGTACCGGTTCAACTTCTCCGGGGGTGTGGACGTGAAGAACAACCTCGGCCATCAGGTCGACGTCGAGATCCGAATCGACAACCCGACTAGTGGTCAGCTCGTCGGACTCGGCAAGGGCCAGGACGGAGAGGGATGGCGCGAAGTGATGTTCCGTGCGCATTCCGACACTGCTTACCAGCCGGGCTCGACCGTCGGTGTCATTCCTCCGGGCACTCCGGTCACGCTGTATTGCGTTGCGGTACTGCGGTCTGGGTTCCTGCTCGGGTGGGCTGTGCGGAGGGACCTCGCGCAGTTGCGCATTCAGCTGGTGAGCGCAGCATGAGCGCCGCGTTCTACGAGGAGCAGTTCGCGCCGCAACGACCGCCGGCGATCAACCTCACCGAGGACGAGTCCGCCGACATCATGTCCCGCCGCGCCAAGCAGATCGGTGATTGGCTCGGCGGCGGCTGGATCGAGGGATTGTTCGACGCTGCACTCGATTTCGTCGAGGAAGGCCTCGAAACCCTCGAACGTATCGTCGGTCAGATCATCGACATCTTCAACAATGTCGTCGTCACCCCGATCAACAATCTGATTCAGGGCATCAAGGACTGGTGGAACGGAATCTGGCAGCCAGGAAAGGGCGGTGCGCTCGAGCAGACCAAGAACGAGGCGATCACTGCCCGCGCAGAAGCGGAAGCAGCGGCGCAGAAGTCGGCGGCGAACGAGGCGGAGAACATCCGCAACAGTGACGCGATCGCGGCCGCGAACCTCGAACTCGGCACGAAGGCAGCGATTTCGGACATCCCGACCGATGTTCCGATGCACGTCTCGCTCAACCCGATCGAAGACCCGGTGTTTCCGCGTGGCGATCTGCAGCCGATCCCGTGGCGGATCAAGGGCTGGACGAGTTCGGAAGGTAGCGGAACCCACCGACACTTCATCGACGAGGTCACCACGGAGATCGTCTGGGCGCAGCCGGTTTACACGATGGCCCTTCGTCGCATCGACATCGCGTACATCAACGCCACCCGCAATCGGATCTACAACACCGTCGGCTTTCAGATCGCGGAGCAGTCTGTGGCCACTCCGGCCACGTTCCGGGTAGCGGTATTCAAGATGGGTCGCGACTCCTCGGGATTCCTCAACGGAACCATCTCGCTTGTGTGGGCGAGCCCGGCAGCGGGTGAGCAGGGAAAGTTCGGATTGAAGGCACAGGACATCGTGGTCAACATTCCGGCCGCGAATCAGATCACCGCGAAGGCGGGCGACTGCTACGCAGTGCTGATGCTGCAGACCGGGTCCGGGACGGTTCGCAATCTGGTGGGGAAGGTCACCGCCGACGGCGCAGCAGCCGCCGGGGTGCACCCCTCGCGCCTGGGGATGAGCTACAACGGGCCGGGAGGTGCGGGGGTGTCCGACTTCCCGTCCTCGCTGACCGCCGCACAGCTCGACAACGCATCGATGTGGATTCCTTTCGTGTTCATGGGGCAGACACGCGGATTGCAGAAGATCCCGTACTTCGATCTGTTCGACCGCCCGAACGGGTCGAACCCTGGTACGAACTGGGCGGTGTACGGCGTCGGTATCGACATCGCGAACGGTATCGCGCAGTGCAAGAGAATCAATCACGGTAACTTCACTGCGCAGCGAGACGATCTCTCCCGCGGGGTGTACGTGCTCCAGGTGAACACCGATTCGCAGTACGTGGCCGGCAAGATCACAGCCTTCGATCGCTCGCAAGCATCGCTGCAGGACAATCCGCGAGCGCAGCTCGCATTGCGGTCGAACGCAGACATGACCCGCGCCGTGACTGTCGGAATTCGATTCGGACTCATCGAGATCCGTGTCTACTCGTTCGTCAGCCCCGGCGGCATGACTCAGAACTCGACGACGTACAACTGGTCGGCCGGTGACTGGGTCGAACTGCACGTGACCGTCTCCTCGATTCCCGGCCCCACGCTCGGAAAGTCGGTGTACGTCGCATACGTCAACGACAACCCGATCCTCGAATGGACGGACATGTCCAGCGAATCGGACAGCGGTCCAAGTTTCCGACGTCAAGGGTTCGAGGTCGGATCAACACACCGTGGTGCCGTATTCGGTTACTACTCGATCCCGTCCGTGGGATTCAACGAATGGAAAGCAGGAGACCTATGACAGCGCAGACTTTCCACGTCGAGGGACTCGACGGGATCACCTTCACCCCTACCTACGACGTGTCGAAGAAGTGGTTGGTGATCGAAGGGCACGACCGCGACGGCGATCTCGTCTCAAGGTCGGCGTTCTCGGTGACGCCCGATCCGATCGACAGTTCCGTCGAGATCACCCCGGAACCGGACGGCGAGCCGTCTCCAGATCTGCATGTCGCTACCGAAACGTTCGTGCGCGCTGCGAAGGCCGAACCTGACAGTGGAGGCGATGATGGCTCTCAGTGACGACATCGCCGCGCTCCCCATTGTCGTCAACGACGGGGACCTGCAGCACAACTCACATCACGTCACCCTCCACAAGGCCGCGAAGGCGCACGAGAGCAGGTTGTCGGAACTGAACCGCGTCGACAACACTCGTGACGCGGACAAGGAGATCTCGGGTCCAGTCCAGGAGGCCTTCACAAACCTGATGGAAGGCATTGACGCTGCCTTCACCGGGCTGTCTGATCGGGTCGACGACAAACAGGACGCAGCGCAGGTGTCCGCTGCAGTCTCTGCGAAGATCGCTCTTCTCGTCGGTGAAGCCCCGGCGACTCTGGACACTATCTATGAGATCGCCGCCGCACTTCAGGCTGAACAGGGAGCGACGGCCGCGCTGACTGCAGCGATCGGCCTGCGGGCGATGGCCGATGCGGTCGTTAATCTGGTGGGCAATCAGTCGGTCGGAGGGACGAAGAACTTCACCGGGGCGCTCCAGCAGGGCGGTAAGGCCGTCGTCGTCACCGACGATGCGCGGTTGACCAACGCCCGCACACCGACTGCCCACTCACACAGCCCGGCTGACATCACCGGTCTCGCGGACGAATTCAGTTACGTCTACGCAGCCATGGACGCGAAGCTGGACACGAACAAAATCATTCCAGTCACCTCGCTACCCGGCACGCTTACAAACGGCACCTTCTACTTTGTTTACACGCCATGAGTGGGCACTACGCCGTTGCCGGGGTAGCGAAGACGATCAACGACATCCGGTACGCAGTGGCCGGGGTGGCAAAGCAAGTCCGCTATATCGTCCAAAACGACACTCTGTTGTGGTCGCTGAAGACGATGTTCTGGGACGCGTTCAACAGGCCAAATCTCACCGGCCCGGGCTGGATCAAGATCAGTTCCCAGGCCGATGCGAACCTCGTGATTCCGGACGGCGCGAGTGCGCGCGGCGGCACGAATGCCCGGATGAGGTACGTCTGGCCCACCCCGCCAGGCGGTCAACCGCAGTGGGCGGAAGCTGTCGTGGCGGAGCTTCCCGTCAGCAGCGAGGCCGGGGTGGTCCTTCGGTCCGGCACGACTGCCAGCTCCAATGCGACATGCATGTTCGCGACCCTGACTCCCACTGGCTGGCGGGCGGGCTACATCGGAGCAGGCAACGTCGACCCCACGACCTGGGCAAGCGGGACACGTACCTTCACACCGGGGGATCGGATTCGCGCCGAGATCACCACCAATTCGCTGCTGGTGTATATCAACGACGCACTCGTGCACACCCAAACCGGGACCACCTACACCGGAACGTACATCGGCTTACGAGCCGTCAACGGTGGCCGTATCGACCGCTGGTGCGGAGGAGCGCTCTAACTCCCGCCAATCCGCAGCCACATGACATGCCCCCAACCTCACCGCGTGCAGCGGCCGAGGTTGGGGGCATTTTGTGTTCGCGCGCTTTTTCGGCTGTGGTTGAGTTGTCACATGGAACTGCGAGATTCGCCGGAGTGGTCGAGGAAGAAGCTCCACAAGCTCGGCAAAGCGCTTCTCGCTGGAGATCTACCGCCCGACGGATGCCCGACCTACGAGAAGGTGATGCTCTGGCATCACGAGCTGGCATCGGAGGTCGCAGGAATTATCGCGAACACGAGATGGTCCACGTTTGACTCCGGGTTACGAAACACCCAGCTGCGAGTCAGTTCACGCGGCAAAACCCTGGACACGCTCGTACAGAAACTCGGACGGTCCGGCATCGGTCTGGAGAATATTCAAGACATCGCCGGTGTGCGCGTCGACGGAGACTTCACATTAAGACAACAGACCCTGTTCGCTGAGGTACTCGCGGATCATTTTGAGGTGGAAGAGCAGGGCAAACGGGATCTGCGCAACGAGCCGCACAGTGGGTATCGCGCTTTCCACTTATGGGTGCGTTGCCCCGCGGGCCGTGTCGAAATCCAAATTCGCACAGAGGGACAAAGCGAGTGGGCCAACACCTACGAACGGCTCGGTGACAGGATTGGTCGTGGCATCCGCTACGACGAGCCTGCGCCCGATTCGGACGCTCAGGCCACCGTCGAAGCCATGCACAGACTCTCGCACAGCCTTCGCGTTCTCGAGGAACTCCGCGACTTCTCCATCGATTTGGGTCCGGAATACGTCGGGTCTCTGCTGAAGGAGGCGACCAAGCAGGGACTTATGGACGAACGGTCCGAGGATCAACGGACCGTGCCAGATATACAGGTAGTACGGTCCCAATTGGAACAGTTCTTACGGGAATATGTTGCTGAAATGCAGGCGCTGAGGCGTAGCATGGACCGCCTAGAGGAGGTGTGAGCGATGCCCAACTTCGTAATCGAGTTCAACCGGAAAACCCGCGACCGCAAGGTGAGTGAATTCCCAGGTGCGCGCGAAGCGATGGAACGACGACTCGAACTGGAAACGGAACGGACGGACTCAGATGTTGAGATCGTCGCCTTGTCCAGCGATTCCCTGGAGACGTTGACGTTCACTCACTCGCGCTACTTCACCGGGAATGAACTCATCACCAGCTGACCGGTCATCCATAACGGATCGCCCCGCATCCCTTCCGTAGGAGGTGCGGGGCGATTCGTCGTTTGGTCCTGCTCACATGCGGGCGAGGATGTCCGCCTTCTTTTGGGCGAACTCGTCGTCGGTGAGGATTCCAGCGTCGCGAAGCTGTCCGAGCTTTGTGAGCTGCTCGATCGCATCTGGCTGATTAGTCGCGGGCGGCATTGCTTCTGGCGGCGCTACGGGCATCGCGGGCGCGGGATTGGAGGTGAAGTGCCGAGTGTTGGCCATCGTGTGCGCGTTGATGCGCGCCTGATTCGACACCTCGTTGATGATGTTCACTGCCTCGCGAGGATTCGGAACGTCGTTAAGGATCACCTGCTCGACGCCGGCCGCGCGTTGGACATGCACGACGACGTCCCCTACACCGCGCGTCTTCTGTGTGAGCGTCTGTCGGAGGTCGATGTCGAACAGCTGATTCGTCGGGACTTGCTGCGCATTCGTTGTCAGCGTGCCGCGCTCGAAGAACAACGTCGTCGCGGTCAGTCGGTAGCGGCCTCCGCCGATCCCGGTCAGAGGCTGTCCTTTAGCCGACCAGAGAACGTCCGGTGCGCCTTCGAGTGCGGACGACTCGACAGACGATCGGGCCGTGAAATCCTGAGTCGCTGACCGGATGCGATTCGCGAACCCACTCACTCCGGAAGCCTGTTGATCATCGACTACGAACTGCCAGCCCTCAGGTGCCGGCGGCCATGATGGGTCCGGTGCCCAGCCCTCGTAGGGCAACCAGCCCTCAGGCGCTCCGGGCCATCCGGGAGCTGGATTGAATCGCGGTGCCATGTGCTGCCCTCTGTTCGTGAAGTGTGCGAGATCTCCCCGGTATCAAACCAGACGGACGGGATATACCCGGCGTCATCCGCCGTCATCCGCCCACGCGCGGATGCAGTCATGCCGCGGGTAGTTCTCGCGCTTCGGCGGCGGCCTTGTCCCGGTATCGACGTACCGTCGCTTCGCTGACACCGACGAGTTGCCCTATCGCACGTCCGCTCATCCCGCCCTCAGCGAGGAGGTCGAGTACTCGCTGACGCACGTCCTCGACCGGTGCGTCGCCTGCGTCACTTGGGTCCAACGGTGGAGACGGTGGTTGCGCGTCAGGCGTCAATGGTTCGTCTCCGGTTGCGTCGGTAAAGGGCGAAGGTGCGACAGGTTCAGGTGCCGGGACTTCGTCGCCACGAGGAGCGACGCATTGGGCAGGAGTATTCACCTCGATCGACAACGCACCCTCTACCTGCGGTGACGCACCCCCTGCGGCGTGCAGTTCCACATCCTGACGCACCCTGGCGCGAACGACGGCGAGGTGCGTCATCGCGAGTGCGCCAACGGGTGGCACGACTGCGACAACGGCGGCGATTGCCGGGTGCACCGGACCGGGCGGGAGCACCGCGTGCGCCACGTTCCCGACGATGCTCGCGGACGCGGCGCACCCCAACAGGACCCATGCGTACCGACGCGCGTCATGGCCGCCGAAGGTGACGACGGCGCGCGTCGCAGCGAGGATCAGCCCGTCGACCACCAGCGGCCACGCGGCGGCCTCGTGGGCTCCGAGCCCGGCGCGTGACGCGAGGTCCGCGAGGGCGGTGTAGCTGAGCCACAAGCCGAGAGCGGCGAGGGCGTAGGTCAGAACAGCATCGAAACGTGTGACTCTCATCGGGCACCGCCCGACGAGCGTGGATGGCAGTGGCAGCGTTTGCGGGCGCTGCCGTCATCGGTTTCAACCCAGCCATTCGGGTCGCACTCACCGCACGACGTCCACGACGGCGCTGTGGAACTGCTGCGAGGCGCAGGGAGGTTCGACCATGCCGGTATCCAGGCTTGGGCGAAGCGGGCCGGGTCGTCAGCCCGATGGCTGAACTTGGCGACGGCGACGAGCGCCGGGATGCCGTGCACGTCAATCAGGCTGATGATCGCGGTGTGGTCGTCGTGGGAGAGCTTGTCGAAACGGGCGGACAGGTTCTCGTTGCGGATTGCGGTTTCGAGTTCGACGATCGGCCGCCGCCGCGTCGCGCCGTCCTCGCGCGGTTGGTGAGATTCGTCAGGAGGCGGCGGCGGTTTTTTCTTCCCTTTTTCTTCTTGATTGTTGGTCTTCTTGTAGTTGTTCTTCTTATGGGTGCGATTTGCCACCGATGGTGCAGCCGCTGGCGGTAAATCGACCGAAGGTGAATCGACCGAAGGTTCGACGTCCGGTTCGCC
>NZ_JBHVOS010000042.1:0-8260 GCF_042887685.1 Oerskovia sp. NPDC057915
GCACCGGTCCGGTGGACCGGTGCGCCGCCGTCGTGCTCCTGTGGAACTGCTCAGCGCGGGGGCGTGTCCGTGCCGGCGGGCGGGACGCCCGGGCTCTTCGGCTCGACGTCGGGCTGAGTCGGGGTCGTGGGGACCCCCGGGCTCTTCGGCTCGACATCGGGCTGAGTCGGGGTCGCCGGGACCCCCGGGCTCTTCGGCTCGACATCGGGCTGAGTCGGGGTCGCCGGGACCCCCGGGCTCTTGGGCTCCGCGACGACGGGGGCCGCGTGAGCCGACGTGCGGGTCGGCGGCGTGACCGGCGGGGTCGTGGGAGCAGGGGTCGTCGGTGCGGGCGTGACGGGCGCGGCGTGGGCCGGGGTGTGCGACGCCGGGACCGGGGCCGCCGACAGGTTGCCGTCCGACGAGTACCCGCCCTGCGTCTCGACCGCGACGGCCGGGCCGCTCGCGATCCGCCGCAGCGCGATCCCGATGAGGATGAACAGGATGCCCAGGCCGATGACCAGCGCCGAGACGCCGTACGCGACGACCGAGGTGAACAGCGACGCGCGCAGGAACGAGGCGTTCATGACCGTGGCGCGACGCTCGTCGTCCTGCGGGAGCTCGGCGTACGTCTGGCCGTCGCTGATCTCGAGCGCGTGCTTGTTGATGACCTCCGCCTGGGCGTACGCCGTGAACGGGCCGTTGACGTGGCGTCCCGCGAGGAAGTCCGCGTCGTCGGACACCGTGATGTCCTCGGCCGACAGCTGCGAGGTCACGACACCCCACGTGACACCACCGGCGATGATCATGACGATCCCGGCGATGACGGTGAGGATCCCGATGACCCCTACGCCCTTCGCCGGCCGAACCGTGACAGTGCTGGACATTGCGATATCCCTCCCCGAGCCGATTCTTTGATGTCAAGGTAGCGACGATTCGTCGTTTCCGCCGGACGAACGGTCCGTTCACTCCCGAAACCGACCAGCCGGGCACGGGCCGTGGACGCGTCGATGGGAGAATCCAGGGGTGAGGATCACCCATGTGACGGACTGCTACCTGCCGCTGCTCGGCGGCATCGAGACCCAGGTGAGCCGTCTCGCGGCCCAGCAGGCCGCGGCCGGCCACCACGTCGAGGTGGTCACCACGACGCCCGCGGCACGCGGCGAGCACGGCGTGAGCAGCGAGGTGCACGACGGCGTCACGGTCCACCGCGTCGCAGCCCGGATCCCCGGTGGCTACCCCGTGCACCCGCGCGCCGCACACCACGTGACGCGGATCCTGCGGGAGGTGCGACCCGACGTCGTGCACCTGCACATGGGCGTCCTGACGCCGTCGGTGCAGGCCTCTCTCCAGCCCGTCGCGCGCCTGGGTCTGCCCGCGGTCCTGACCGTGCACAGCGTCTGGGGGTCGGCCGAGCGCTGGTTCGCCGCCCTCGACTGTGTGACGCACTGGTCGCGACTGCCGATCCTGCTGTCGGCCGTGAGCGAGCTGACCGCGGCACCGCTGCGCCGTATCGCGGGGCCCGACGTCCCCGTCGAGATCCTGCACAACGGTCTGGACCTCGACGAGTGGGCCGTGCCGCGCGTCGAGCGGGACGCGCGCGGCGAGGGCAAGGCCGTGCACGTCGTCGCCGCGACCCGGTTCGCGCCCCGCAAGCGGGTCCTGCCGCTGCTCGAGTCGATCCGGCAGGCCGCCGAGCGCCTCCCGCACGACGCGCTGTTCGCGACGATCGCGGGCGAGGGCCCCGAGCTCGACGCGGCCCGGCGCTTCGTCAAGGAGCACGGGCTGTCCTCGACGGTCAGCCTCCCGGGCCGCCTGGGCGCGCACGAGCTCAAGCGTCTCTACTCGCGCGCCGACGTGTTCGTGGCCCCCGCCGTCCAGGAGTCGTTCGGGATCGCGGCGCTCGAGGCGCAGGCCGCAGGCCTGGCCGTGGTGACGCGCGCGGAGTCGGGCGTGGCCGAGCGGCTGACGGACGGGGTCGACGGGCTGCTCGCCGCCGACGACGCGGAGATGACGGACCAGATCGTGCGGCTCGTGACGCAGGACGGGCTGCTCGACCGCATCGTCGCGCACAACCGCGAGGTCCGACCTTCGAGCGGGTGGCCGAGCGTGCTCGCCGACGTCGAGAAGGCCTACGAGAAGGCGGCGGCGTACCGAGCGGAGCGGGTGGCGCGCACCGCACGACGCTGACCGCTCACCCCCGGGGTCGCGTGTCGAGGTCCAGGACGTGCCGACGCTCGAACTCGACGCGGTCCCCGGCGAGCAGGCCCACGATGGCGGCCGGGTCGTTGTCGAGCACGCCGACCAGGCGGTCGCCGTCGACTTCCGTCACGAGCACCCACATGCGTTCTCCGATGCCCTCGTCGGGGAGGAACACGAGCTTGACGAGCGTCCCGGGGGCCACACCCGACGTGTCCTCAGGGACCGGGTACGTCCGGGGGTGCTGCACGTTCCAGGCGACGACGTCGCGGAGCGACCACACCTCGGGGTCGGGCCACGACCCGGGGTCGCCGTCCTCGGGGAGGTCCCGCAGCATCCCGTCCTGTTTGCGGTCGAGCGTGCCGTCGTCGAGCATCTGCGCCACGATCCGGGAGTTGTACGGACCGAGGACGGCCCACGGCCCCACGGTGCCGGCGCGCGCGGCACGGATCGCGACCTGGGCCCGACGGAGCGAGAGCTTCGCGAGCCCGGGGTCGAGCAGGAGCAGGTCGTGAAAGGCCACGGTCATCGGCTGGGACCCGTCAGGCTCGACCGCAGCGAGGTACACCCAGCCGTCGGGCCACCGGACGACCCTGGTCACGGGCCGACCGAGCTCCAGGACATCGACGCTCGACACCACGACCTCGTCGAGCGCAGGGACTTGCGACCGTCCGGAGCGACCGAGCATCAACGCTCACCGAGCAGGCGTGGGCGGGCGGCGCGAGGGTCCATGACGGGCAAGGTACCGCACGACGAGCCGACGCCGTCCGCAGGAGGCGCGCGCCGCCGTCGGGCCTGCGTGCCCCGATAGGGACCCCGCGCTCCGCACCCCGGTGCGCGCGGCGCAGCCCGGTCCCCGGAACGCCGAAGGGCCGGCCCTCGCAGATCGCTCTGCAGGGGCCGGCCCTCGACGGCTCAGCGGGACGTCACTCCCACTCGATGGTGCCCGGCGGCTTGCTCGTCACGTCGAGCACGACGCGGTTGACGTCCTTGACCTCGTTCGTGATGCGCGTCGAGATGATCGCGAGGACGTCGTACGGCAGACGGGTCCAGTCCGCGGTCATGGCGTCCTCGGAGGACACGGGGCGCAGCACGATCGGGTGGCCGTAGGTGCGGCCGTCGCCCTGGACGCCGACCGAGCGGACGTCGGCCAGGAGCACCACGGGGCACTGCCAGATCTCGTCGTCCAGCCCGGCCTTCGTGAGCTCCTCGCGCGCGATCGCGTCGGCCGCGCGCAGGATCTCCAGGCGCTCGGCCGTGACCTCGCCGACGATGCGGATGCCGAGCCCGGGACCGGGGAACGGCTGACGGGCCACGATGACCTCGGGCACGCCGAGCTCGCGGCCCACGGCACGGACCTCGTCCTTGAACAGGGCGCGCAGCGGCTCGACGAGCGAGAACTGCAGGTCGTCGGGCAGGCCGCCCACGTTGTGGTGGCTCTTGATGTTCGCGGTGCCCTCGCCGCCGCCGGACTCGACGACGTCCGGGTACAGCGTGCCCTGCACGAGGAACTTGACCTCGCCCCCGTGCTCGCCCTCGGCCTCGACGATCTGGCGCGCCGCCTCCTCGAACGCACGGATGAACTCGCGACCGATGATCTTGCGCTTGGTCTCGGGGTCCGAGTGGCCCGCGAGCGCGGCGAGGAAGCGCTGCTTCTCGTCCATGACGACGAGCTTGACGCCCGTGGCGGCGACGAAGTCGCGCTCGACCTGCTCGACCTCGCCCGCACGCAGCAGGCCGTGGTCGACGAACACGCACGTCAGCTGGTCGCCCACGGCCTGCTGGACGAGGGCCGCCGCGACCGAGGAGTCGACGCCGCCGGACAGGCCGCAGATGACGCGGGCGTCCCCGACCTGCTCGCGGATGAGCGCGATCTGGTCGGCGATGACGTTGCCCGGGGTCCAGTCACCGGCGAGGCCGGCGCCCTGGTACAGGAAGTTCTCGAGGGCCTTCTGGCCCAGCGGGGAGTGCTTGACCTCGGGGTGCCACTGCACGCCGTAGAGGCGGCGGCCCGTGTCCTCGAAGGCCGCGACCGGGGAGCCGGCCGAGGTCGCGAGGACCTCGAAGCCCTCGGGCGCCGCGTGCACGGCGTCGCCGTGGCTCATCCAGGCGGTCTGCTGGTCGGGCGAGCCCGCGAGCAGCGCGCCTGCCTGGCAGACCTCGACGGCCGTGCCGCCGTACTCGCTGAGCCCGGTCTGCGCGACCGTCCCACCGAGCGCCTTGGCCATGGCCTGGAAGCCGTAGCAGATGCCCAGGACGGGCACGCCCGCGTCGAACAGCGCGGGGTCCACGAAGGGGGCACCCTGCGCGTACACGGACGACGGACCGCCGGACAGGATGATCGCTGCCGGGTCCTTGGCGAGCATCTGCTCGACGGTGAAGGTGTGAGGGACGATCTCCGAGTACACCTTGGCCTCACGCACGCGACGCGCGATCAGCTGGGCGTACTGTGCGCCGAAGTCGACGACCAATACGGGCCGGGGGGCTGAGGGGGTGGGTGTCACCACCCCAGGATAGTTGGCCCGGGGCCGATCCCCGGCATCGGTCCAGCACGTGCGACGGGGATCACTGCACGGGTGGGGCGGGCAGCCGCTCGCGCAGCTCGCGCGCGGCCCGCTCGGGGTCGGCCGCGCCCGTGATCGCGCGGACCACGACGATGCGCTCGGCCCCGGCGTCGAGCACCTGGTCGAGCCTGTCGGCGTCGACGCCCCCGATCGCGAACCACGGCGTCGTCGGGCGCGTCGCCGCGACCTGTCGCAGCAGGTCGAGCCCGACGGCGTCGCGCCCCGGCTTCGTGGGCGTCGCCCAGAGGGGGCCGACGCAGAAGTAGTCGACCTCGGGGTCTGCCTCGGCGGCCGCTGCCTGGGTGAGCGAGTGCGTCGAGCGGCCCAGGAGCGGGCCCCCGCCGAGGAGCGATCGGACCGCGGGCACCGGCAGGTCGCCCTGGCCCATGTGCACCACCGGGGCCCCGGTCAGCAGCGCGACGTCGGCCCGGTCGTTGACGGCCCACAGCGCCCCGTGCTCGGTCGCGACGCGCGCGACTACGTCCTGAAGCTGGAGCTCGCGCGCGACGTCGAGCGTCTTGTCGCGCAGCTGGACCACGTCGACCCCGCCCGCGAGCGCCGCGTGCAGGAAGTCCTCGAGGTCGCCACGCTCCTCGCGCGCGTCGGTGCACAGGTACAGCCTGGCGGCGCGCAGCCTCTCGACGGCGGCCTGGCGGGCCGCGGGCCGGGTGGCGTCACGGGCCGCCTGTCGGGTGGCGTCGCGGGCGTCGGAGCGGTGGCGGGGCTCGGGGTGCGGTCGGCGCGCGGCGTCGCCGGTCGGGGCGGTGGTCACGGCGCCCAGGATAGGCACGGCCCGCGCGGCGCGCGGCCGTGGCGCACCCCGTGGTCGTGCCGCGGCCCGGTCCCGGCCGCGTTGTAGGGTGGCCGCGAAGCACGGGAGCCCCGCACGGGGCTGAGAGGGCGAGAGCCGACCGTCGAACCTGATCTGGGTCATGCCAGCGAAGGGAGCGAGCGCATGAGCGCAGCCCTGTCCACCGATCAACCCGCCCTGCCCGCACGCCCACGAGGGCGCGACGGGGCTGCCGGGCGCGCGGCGCCGTCGGGCCTCCCCCACGACCACCTGCCCGACGGCGCCTCCGACGTCCTCGTCGTGGGCGGCGGCATCGTGGGGCTCACCGCGGCCTGGCGGGCCTCGCGTGCGGGGCGGCGCGTGACCGTCCTCGACCCGGCCCCGGGGGACGGCGCGACGCACGCCGCGGCCGGGATGCTCGCGCCCGTGACGGAGGCCGACTTCGGGGAGCAGGCCGCGCTGCGCCTGGGTGCCGACTCCGCCGCGCGGTGGCCCGCGTTCGCGGCCGAGCTCAAGGCGGACTCGGGGCTGGGTGTCGGGCTGCGGGCGACCGGGACGCTCACGCTGGCCTACGACGGCGACGACCTGACGCTCGGGCGGCGCGTGCGCGCGCTGCAGGAGGCGTGGGGGCTCGACTCGACCGAGATCACGGTCGCGGCCGCCCGGGAGCGCGAGCCGCTCGTCGGGCAGCGCGTGGCCGGAGCGTTCTGGGCCCCGGGCGACCACCAGGTCGACCCCCGTGCGGTGCACCGGGCCCTGACCGCGGCCCTCGCGCGGGACCCGCGCGCCGCCGTCGTGCACCGCAGGGCCGCCCGGCTGCTGCGGTCCCCCGGCCCCGGCGCACCCGTGACCGGGGTCCTCGACGACGCGGGAGCCGAGCACCGTGCGGGGACCGTGGTCCTCGCGGCCGGGGCCGACTCGGGGCGCCTGCTCGCGGGCGTCCCCGAAGTGTGCGCCCCGACCCGTCCGGTGAAAGGGCAGACCCTGCGGCTCGACGCCCCGCCCTGGTTCACGCTCGACCACGTGGTGCGCGGGATCGTGCAAGGGCGTCCGGTGTACGTCGTACCGCGTACGCCCGGCGCCGACGGGCACCGCGAGGTCGTCGTCGGTGCGACGAGCGAGGAGCATCCCGACGACCGGCGCGCGACCGCGGGCGGCGTCTTCGCGCTCCTGCGGGACGCCCGTGCGCTCCTTCCCGGGCTCGACGAGCTCGCCCTGGTCGAGGTCACGCCGCGCGTGCGCCCGGGCACCCCGGACAACCTGCCGCTGCTGGGACCCACGAGCGTGCCCGGCCTCGTGCTCGCGACGGGCCACTACCGCAACGGCGTGCTGCTCGCCGCGGTCACCGGGGCCGCGGTCGACGCGCTCCTGGCCGGGGAGCCGCTGCCCCCCGCGGTCGCGTCGATCGACCCGATGCGCTTCTCCCCCGAGCCCGCCCCCGTCCCGTCGAGACCCACGACAGTCCTCGACCTCGGCGACCCCACCACCTCCCGGAGGACCTCATGACCAGCACCGCGCTCGTCAACGGCGAGCCGTACCCCCTTGCCGCTCCCACGACCGTCGCCGCCCTCGTGGCCGCGCTGCTTCCCGGTCTCGCCGCCGACACCGGTGTCCCCCGGGGCGTCGCGGTCGCGATCGACGACGCCGTGCTCCCCCGCAGCACCTGGGCGTCCACGACCCTGCGCGACGGCGACCGCGTCGAGGTCGTCACGGCGGTGCAGGGTGGCTGACGCCGGGCAGGACACGGTCCGCGCGGCCGACGACCCCCTCGTCGTCGCGGGCGTCCCCCTCGGCTCCCGCCTGGTCATGGGCACGGGCGGCGCGGCCAACCTGCTCACGCTCGAGGACGCTCTCGTGGCGTCCGGGACCGCGCTCACGACCGTGGCGATGCGCCGCGTCGCGCGGGTACGGCCGTCGGGCGGCGCGGGATCCGTAGGAGGCGAGAGCGAGACCGGCATCTGGGGCCTGCTCGACCGCCTCGGCATCCGCGCCCTGCCCAACACCGCGGGCTGCTTCTCGGCCAAGGAGGCCGTCCTCACGGCCCACCTGGCCCGCGAGGCGTGCGGCACCGACTGGGTCAAGCTCGAGGTGATCGCGGACGACGTCACGCTCCTGCCCGACCCGATCGGGCTCGTCCAGGCCGCCGAGACGCTGGTCCGTGACGGCTTCACCGTCCTGCCGTACACCAACGACGACCCGATCCTCGCGCGCCGCCTCGAGGACGTGGGCTGCGCGGCCGTCATGCCGCTCGGCGCGCCCATCGGGTCGGGGCTCGGCATCCTCAACCCGCGCAACATCGCGGCCATCGCGGCCGCGGCCCGCGTGCCCGTGATCCTGGACGCGGGGATCGGGACCGCGTCGGAGGCCGCGCACGCCCTGGAGCTCGGGTGCGACGGCGTGCTGCTCGCGACCGCGGTCACGCGCGCGGCCGACCCGGTGCGGATGGCCGCGGCCATGCGGTTCGCGGTCGAGGCCGGGCGGCTCGCGGCGCTCGCGGGCCGCATCCCGCGGCGCGAGCAGGCGCTCGCGAGCTCGCCGGTCGACGGGATGGTGGGCCGGGCCGGGGCGGGTGCCGCCGGGCTCACGGGGTCCGGCCTGCTGGGTGCCGGCAACCTGGACCTGGCGCTGTGACCGGTTCGCCGAGGTAGACCCGTGTGCGCGAGGTAGACCTCCCGGGGGTCTACCAAGAGCGCACGGGTCATCCAAGGCGGTCCGTGGCGTCGGTGAC
>NZ_JBHVOS010000043.1:0-5162 GCF_042887685.1 Oerskovia sp. NPDC057915
CCCTCGTAGATGCAGTCCACCGGACACTCCTCGATGCACGCCTTGTCCTTCACGTCCACACAAGGCTGAGCAATCACGTACGTCACGTCGGAGGTCCTTTTCGTCGGGCCGGAGGGCTTCACCGGCTGCCTCCAGGCTATCGCTCCGGCACGACGCGGGAACCCCGCTTCTCACCTGGCAATACGGCGACATCTCGCGGCTGGCGGGCCATGCGTGACCGCCCGGTCGGGAGCTAGAGGAGCCGTCGTGCGGCCGCCCAGCGCGTGAGCTCGTGCCGCGACGAGAGCTGGAGCTTGCGCAGCACCGACGACACGTGGGTCTCGACGGTCTTGACCGAGATGAAGAGCTCCGAGGCGACCTCGCGGTACGCGTACCCGCGGGCGATGAGCCGCATGACCTCCTGCTCACGGGCCGAGAGCCGGTCGAGCTCGTCGTCGGCCACGGCCACGTCCGCCTGGCCGGTCCCGAAGGCGTCGAGCACGAAGCCCGCGAGGCGCGGCGAGAACACGGCGTCGCCGCTCGCGACCTGCACCACGGCCCCCGCCAGGTCGGGCCCGGAGATCGCCTTGGTCACGTAGCCCCGGGCGCCCGCGCGGATCACCGCCACGACGTCCTCGGCCGCGTCGGACACGGACAGGGCGAGGAACCGCGTGGACCCCAGGAGGTCGGAGCACCGCGTGATGACCTCCGCCCCACCGCCCCCGTTGCCTCCCGGAAGGTGCACGTCGAGCAGCACGACCGGTGGGCGCAGCGTGCGGATCGCCTCGACCGCCCCGTCGACGCTGTCGGCCTCGCCGACGATGTCGACCCGTCCGTCCAGGCTGGCCCGCACGCCCGCGCGGAACATGTGGTGGTCGTCGACGAGGACGACCGGGACAGGCGCCCCCGGGAGGGAGCTCTGCGCGGGGCTGGGGATGGTGGTCACGTTCGCTCCTGGGTCGTTCGGGCGGGCTGTCCGGGTCGCGGCACGGGGACCGGTCCCGGGCCCTGCGCGGCCCGCGGCGAGGGATCCTCGTGCCCGCTCGGCGTCGCAGCCGCACCGGGCTCCACGGGCATCCTAGGTCCGGACGTCGTCCCCACCGCAGTCTCGGTCGCGGGCGGGGCGGCGCTCTCCTCGGCGCGGTGGACCTTGAGCCGCACCTCGGTGCCCCAGCCCGGCCGAGAGACGACCTCGGCGCTCCCGCCCTTGCGCGTGACACGGCCGATGATCGACTCGCGCACCCCGAAACGGTCCTGGGCGATGTCCTTCATCTCGAACCCGTCACCGCGGTCGCGGACGAACACCTCGACGGAGTCTTCCGAGACCTCGAGGTAGACCGAGACGGGTGGGCGTCCGTGGGCCACCGCGTTGACGAGCGCCTCGCGCGTGGCCTGGAGGAGCGCGGTCGTCTCGTCGGTCGGGACGCAGTCCCCCACGACGACGACGTCGACGACCACGGCTGCCGTCCCGGCCGAGCCGCCGTCCCCGACGGTTCCCGCCGCACTGACCCCGGCCGCGGCTGCGGCCCCCGCAGCGAGCCGCCAGCTCTGCCGGTCCTCGACCTCTCCGACGAGCGTCCGGAGCTCGGCCGCGAGCGATGTACCAGGAGCAGGCCGGTCGTTGTACAACCACTCCCGGAGCTCACGCTCCTGCGCACGTGCGAGCCGCGCGACCGTGTCGGCGTCGGCCGCGCTCGACCGGATGAGAGCAAGGGTCTGGAGGACCGAGTCGTGCAGGTGCGCCGCGATGTCCGCCCGCTCGGCCTCCCGCGCACGGGCGGCCCGCTCGTCGCCCAGCTCGCGCACGAGGCGCAACCACCACGGGGCGAGCACGATCGCCGCACCCGCGAGGACCGCGACCGACGCGACCGTCGCCCGGACCATGTCCGAGGCCGTGGAGTCCTGGCCCACCAGGAGCAGCACCCCCACGAGCACCAGGCACAGGCCCCCCGCGAGCCGCACCACCCCGGCCGGGGTGCGTCCCCCCGCCCTCGACAACCACCGCCCCCGCTGCGCGGCGTCGAGCTGCGACCAGGCCAGCGCCGTGCCCGCGAGCGCGATGAGGACCGGCAGGACCCAGGAGACCTCGATGTTCACGCCGGCCCGCGAGGCCAGCAGCACGGCCGCCCCGCTCAGCAGGACGACCCCGATCGCGACGTCGCGCACCGGCAGCTTGCGCACCCGGCCCTGGAGCCGCGGTGCGATGCGGCGCAGCGATGCAGGACGCTCCTCGTCGGCCACCTGCGCCGGGTCGCCCGCGGGCACCGTGACCCAGAGGAAGACGTACAGCACGATGCCCGCACCGCCCGCGAGCGCCATCAGCGCCAGCACGAGACGCACCGCGCCCACGGGAAGGTCGAGGTGCAGGGAGAGGCCACGGCACACCCCGCCGACCCAGCGCCCCTGCTCGGGGCGCCGGAGGGGAAGTCTCCTGGCTGGTCGCTCTGTCGGTGTCACTCTCTGATGGTCACACGCCCGGCCCGGTCCACCGGCCGGAACGCCCCGTTCGTCCGCTCCTGCGTCGAAAGTTCAGGGTCGGCCGTCCGGAGGATCAGGGTCGGATCAGGGGATCACCCGATACCCCTCGGCCCGTCTCCCGGGCCAGGCTGGAGCCATGACCACCGAGGACACCTCCCCAGAACCCCCGGCCGGGAGCTCCGCACCGACCGGAGCGCCCCAGCAGCCTGCCGGGCCTCCGCCCGCGACGAGCACGCCGGGCGGCGCCGGCCAGCCCGGACAGCCGGGGGCTCCCGGCGGCGCGCCGAACCAGCCGCCCGGCCAGCCCGGACAGCCCGGACAGCCCGGCGGCCAGTCCAGCGGCATGGACAGCTTCTTCGACACCGTGCGCCGTATCGGCATCTCCCGGTCCGAGGACCGCTGGGTCGGAGGCGTCGCGGGCGGTGTCGCCGACCGGTTCGGTATCGACCCCCTGATCGTGCGAGGCATCCTCGTCGTCTCGGTGTTCCTCACGGGCGCCGGCCTGGTCCTGTACGGGCTCGCGTGGGCCCTGCTCCCCGAGTCGCGCGACGGGCGCATCCACCTCCAGCAGGCGATCCGCGGCGACTTCGACGTCGCGATGCTCGGGGCCGCGGCCACCACGATCGTCGGGCTGAGCTGGAACAACGGCTGGCTCTCCTGGTGGCACTTCGCCGGGCTCGAGTGGCTCAACGGCCTGCTGTGGACCGCTGCCGTGATCGTCGTGATCGTGCTGGTCGTCAACCGGCGCAGCGACTACCGCAGGTACGCGGCCCACCGCGGGGCAGCCCAGAACGCTCAGCACCCGGGCGGCCCCGTGCCGCCGAGGCAGCCGTACCCCGCGCAGCCCTCCACGGGCGCTCCTGTCCAGCAGGGTCAGCCCCCGCAGGGCTGGCAGCAGCCTCGCCCGCCGTACGGAGCACCCGTTCCCGGCGCCCAGCCCACCCCCGGGGCGACGTACCCCGCGACCCCCGCGGCGCCGTCAGGCCCCGCGTACACCGCCTCCGCACCGGTGCCGCCGCAGGGCTACCCTGCCCAGCGTCCCGTCCCGCCGCAGGCGTACGCGGCCCAGCAGGCCGCCGCGCAGCAGGCCGCCCGCGCCCACGACCACGCCCGGCGCCGCGCCGAGCGTGAGGTCGAGCGCCAGCGTCGCGCCGAGGAGCAGCGTGCCCGCGCCGCCCGGCGCCCGCGCGGCCCCGGGACCGCGGTCGTCGGGATCACGCTCGGCGTGAGCCTCCTGGGCGCCGCCGTGCTCATGCTCCTCGAGCGTCGCGACGTGATCGACGTCCCGTTCTTCTACACGTGGATCGGCGCGACGATCGTCCTGCTCGGGCTCGGCGTCATCGTCTCCGGCCTGCGCGGCCGGACGAGCGGCGCCCTCGGCGGGCTCGCGATCGTCGCGACGATCGTCGCGCTGCCGATCGCCGGCCTGAACAGCGTCGACCGCTTCGACGCCGACCTCACGGCCCGCGTCTCCGACGCCACGTACACCGTGACCTCGGTCCAGGACGCCGAGAACGGCTTCGCCTTCACGTTCGGCAACCCCGTGGTCGACCTCAGCCAGCTCGACCTGAGCACCGTCGGGGAGGACCCGGTCGTCGTCCCGATCGACCTGAGCGCCGGGGACCTCACCGTGATCGTCCCCGCCGACACCCCCGTCGAGGCCGAGGTCCGCGTCCTCGCGGGCAACGCGACCTGGACGGTCGACGGCGAGCGCCGCTCCATCAACGGCGTCAACACCCGCCCGCACACCTTCGTCACCGACTCCGTCTCCGACGGCGCCGGCCCCGTGCTCCTGCTCGAGGTCGACGTCTCCGCCGGCGACGTGACCATCCGGGAGGAATCATGACCACCGAGAAGAACCCCTACGAGCACGACGACGCACGCGAGACCCAGGCCCTCCCGCCGGTCGACCCCACGATCGAGCTGCCCATCACGTCGGGTGAGGTCACCGGGGACGAGCGCACCGAGGACGACGAGGCGCTTGCGGACGACGAGTCGTCCGACAGCAGCGACGTGGTGCTCGCCGAGGCGACCCCCGTGGCCGACTCGGCCGGCGGCCAGGACCTCGACGCGACGGACGTCGAGTCCGGCCCCTCGCACGACGACCTCGCGGACGAGATCTTCCGGGGCGAGCCGACCCAGGCGCTGCCGGTCACCGACCCCACGCTCGTCCTGCCGGTCGCTCCCCCGACCCAGGCGCTGCCCGTCCAGGCGCTGCCCACCCACGCACCGACTGCCGGTGAGCCCGCGCCGACGCACACCCAGGCGTACCCGGTGCAGGACGCGCCGGTCGACCCCGAGCCGGTGACGCTCTCGACCCCGTCGCCCGCTCCCCCGTCGTCCCCGGCCCCCGGTCCGACCCCGGCGGTCGACCCGGCCGCGCAGTGGAACGTCTCGGCGCAGCAGAGGGCTCAGGCGCCGACCGACCCCGCCCTGGGCGACGACCCGCGCAACCGCGGGCTGCGCGTCGGGACGGTCGTGTGGGGGTTCGTCATCGTCGCCGTCGGGGCCGGCATCCTCGCGCTGGCTCTCGGCGCGACGTACGACCTCGACCTCGCGCTCATCGCCCTGCTGAGCGTCGCGGGCCTGGTGCTCGTGGTGAGCTCGATCGTCTCGAGCAGCCGCCGCAGCGCCCGCGAGCGCGCCCGGCGCTGAGCCCGCCCCGCCGAGTGCGTGGTTCGGCTGCGACACGCCCGGCGTGTCGC
>NZ_JBHVOS010000044.1:2500-4860 GCF_042887685.1 Oerskovia sp. NPDC057915
CGAGTGTTTCCTCTCTAGGAAGTAACGACAAATGACTGCTGCAGTCATACCGCAAGAATTATTCGTGAGAGTGGTTTTTGTTGGTGTCTGCGTGAGGTGGTTGTTTGTGTGTTGTTTGAGAACTGCACAGTGGACGCGAGCATCTTTGTTGTAAGTAATGAAGAGCGTACGGTGGATGCCTTGGCACCAGGAGCCGATGAAGGACGTAGGAGGCTGCGATAAGCCTCGGGGAGCTGTCAACCGAGCTGTGATCCGAGGATGTCCGAATGGGGAAACCCAGCACGAGTGATGTCGTGTTACCCGCGCCTGAATATATAGGGCGTGTGGAGGGAACGTGGGGAAGTGAAACATCTCAGTACCCACAGGAAGAGAAAACAACCGTGATTCCGTGAGTAGTGGCGAGCGAAAGCGGAAGAGGCTAAACCATGGGTGTGTGATAGCCGGCAGGTGTTGCATTCGTGGGGTTGTGGGGTTCATTTTGTCAATACTGCCGTGTTGGCCAACAGTAAGAAATCACAGGGTTAGTGGAAGTGGTCTGGAACGGCCTGTCGTAGAGGGTGAGAATCCCGTACACGAAAACTTTGTGACTGTTGTAATGGAAACCCAAGTAGCACCGGGCCCGTGAAATCTGGTGTGAATCTGTCGGGACCACCCGATAAGCCTGAATACTCCCTGGTGACCGATAGCGGACTAGTACCGTGAGGGAAAGGTGAAAAGTACCCCGGGAGGGGAGTGAAATAGTACCTGAAACCGTGCGCTTACAATCCGTCAGAGCCTTCGAGCAGTTTACTGCTGGGGGTGATGGCGTGCCTTTTGAAGAATGAGCCTGCGAGTTAGTGGCATGTCGCGAGGTTAACCCGTGTGGGGTAGCCGTAGCGAAAGCGAGTCCGAATAGGGCGATCGTAGTGGCATGCTCTAGACCCGAAGCGGAGTGATCTACCCATGGCCAGGTTGAAGCGACGGTAAGACGTCGTGGAGGACCGAACCCACTTAGGTTGAAAACTGAGGGGATGAGTTGTGGGTAGGGGTGAAAGGCCAATCAAACTCCGTGATAGCTGGTTCTCCCCGAAATGCATTTAGGTGCAGCGTCGCGTGTTTCTCACCGGAGGTAGAGCTACTGGATGGTCTAGGGGGCCCACAAGCTTACCGAAATCAGCCAAACTCCGAATGCCGGTGAGTGAGAGCGCGGCAGTGAGACTGCGGGCGATAAGGTTCGTAGTCGAGAGGGAAACAGCCCAGATCGCCAGCTAAGGTCCCTAAGCGTGTACTAAGTGGAAAAGGATGTGGGGTCGCGAAGACAACCAGGAGGTTGGCTTAGAAGCAGCCACCCTTGAAAGAGTGCGTAATAGCTCACTGGTCAAGTGATCCTGCGCCGACAATGTAGCGGGGCTCAAGTACACCACCGAAGCTGCGGCATTCACGCAATAGCCCCCCTTCACTCTGCGGAGTGTTGGGCAGGTGTGTGGATGGGTAGGGGAGCGTCGTGTGGCCATGGAAGCGGCAGGGTGACCTAGCCGTGGAGGCCACACGAGTGAGAATGCAGGCATGAGTAGCGAAAGACGAGTGAGAAACTCGTCCGCCGAATGACCAAGGGTTCCTGGGCCAGGTTAATCCGCCCAGGGTGAGTCGGGACCTAAGACGAGGCCGACAGGCGTAGCCGATGGACAACGGGTTGATATTCCCGTACCCGTGTGAACGCGCCCATGGTGAATCAGTGATACTAACCATCCTGAAGCCACGAGAAGACCTTCGGGTCTCGAGTTGGTGGATGCATGGGACCTGATCTGGTAGTAGCCAAGCGATGGGGTGACGCAGGAAGGTAGCTGAGCCAGTCAGTGGTAATACTGGTGTAAGCGTGTAGGGCGTGACCTAGGCAAATCCGGGTCACACATAGCCTGAGACGTGATGCGTAGCCGATTGAGGCGAATTCAGTGATCCTATGCTGCCGAGAAAAGCCTCTAGCGAGCTTTCACACGGCCCGTACCCCAAACCGACACAGGTGGTCAGGTAGAGAATACTAAGGCGATCGAGATAACTATGGTTAAGGAACTCGGCAAAATGCCCCCGTAACTTCGGGAGAAGGGGGGCCCTGTCTGGTGACGACATTTACTGTCTGAGCTGGGTGGGGCCGCAGAGACCAGTGAGAAGCGACTGTTTACTAAAAACACAGGTCCGTGCGAAGTCGTAAGACGATGTATACGGACTGACGCCTGCCCGGTGCTGGAAGGTTAAGAGGACCGGTTAGTTCCTTCGGGAGCGAAGCTGAGAATTTAAGCCCCAGTAAACGGCGGTGGTAACTATAACCATCCTAAGGTAGCGAAATTCCTTGTCGGGTAAGTTCCGACCTGCACGAATGGCGT
>NZ_JBHVOS010000045.1:0-4772 GCF_042887685.1 Oerskovia sp. NPDC057915
GTTGTATACGAGACCGCACTCCGAGCCTCCGTCGTCGTGCGACACGGGTCCCGGCCCGCGTCTGGGGGGGGGCGCCGCGCCGCGCGGGGGGGCTCCACCGCCGCCCCGCGGCGGGGGCGCCGGGGGGGGCCCCACGGCCAGGGTGTCAGGTGATCAGGAACCGATCGCTGCCTGGATGTCGGCGATCATCTTGTCCCAGGTGGTGATCGGGTCGGCGCCGCCGACGATCGCTGCCTCGGTCACGCCCCAGAAGCTCCACACGGAAGCCATCTCGGGGATCGAGGGCATGGGCAGGGCGTCGGCACCGACGGCACGGAAGCCGGCGATGATCGGGTCCTCCGCGGCGGCCTTGTCGGCCGAGACGGTGAGGGCCGGCGAACGGTTGCCCGCCTTGTACAGGGCCGTCTGGGCCTCCTCGGTCGAGAGGAAGTTGACGAGGAAGTCGTTGGCGACGAGCGCGTTCTTGCTCTGGTTGCTCAGGTAGAAGCCCTGGACGCCCACGAACGGCTGGGCGGTCTGGCCACCGGCGCTGGGGATCGGGTCGATCGCGAGGTTCAGGCCCTCGAAGGACTCGATCATCCACGGGCCGCCGACGATGAAGGGCGACTCACCGTTCTTGAAGGCCTCGACCGCGATGTCGTACGTCGTGTCCTGGCTGAGCGTGCCGGCTGCGCCCTGCGCACCGAGCCACGTCGCGAAGGCCTGGCCCTCGGGGCCGCCCATCGCGAGCTCGGAGCTGTAGGAGCCGTCCGCGTTCTGCGTGAACACGGGGGCGCCGAACGACGTCTGGAACGGGTAGTGCGTGTAGGGGTCGCCCTTGGCACCGTCCGACTGGACGAGGATCGGGAACTTGGTCCCGGCGGCCTGGCCGGCGGCGACGGCCTCGTCCCACGTGGCGGGGGCGGTCGCGGCGAGCGCGGTGTTGCGGATGAGGGCGATGTTCTCGGTCGCGTAGGGCAGGCCGTAGACCTGGCCGTCCTGCGTGAAGGCCTCGATCGAGACCTTCTCGAACTCGGCGGCCTTGTCACCGAGCTCGAGCGGCGCGACGACACCGTTGGTCGTGAACTCGCCGAGCCAGTCGTGCGCGCCGACCGTGATGTCGGGGCCCTTGCCCGTGGGGACCTGCGCGAGGAAGTCCGCGCGGATGTCGTCGAAGTTCTTCAGGACGACCTCGACCTTGGTGCCGGTCTCGGTCTCGAAGGCCTTCGCAGCGTCGGTGACCGCTGCCTGGCGGGTCTCGTCGACCCAGACCGTCAGCGCACCGGTCGTGTCTTCGGACCCCGTGGTGGGGTCGTCTCCGCTACCGCCGCCGGAGCAGGCTGTGAGCGCCAGCGTGGTGCCGAGCGCTGCGGCAAGAAGGATGCTCCGTCGCATCTGAGTCACTCCCAAGCAATCGAGATTGTCAGCCGAGGGTGGCGAACCTGCCCTCCTCGGCCCTGATGGGGACGACCGTACGACGACGGGTAGCCATGATGCAAGCGCTTGCGGTAACTTTCATGCAACGCATTGCACATCACGGCGAAACAGCTCATCGCACACCGCCTCCGGGACTGCGACATCCAGCCCGCGAGCAACCAGGACGAGGAGGTCCGGTGTCCCCTACACTCCCCCACGTGCGTACCCGTCTCACAGATCTGGCCGAGCAGGCCGGCGTCAGCACTGCGACGGTCTCGCGCGTCCTCAACGGCAAGGTCGGCGTCGCGAGCGAGACGCGCCAGGCCGTCCTCGCCGCGCTCGACCTGCTCGGGTACGAGCGCCCGGAAAAGCTCCGCAACCGGTCGGCGGGCCTGGTCGGCCTGATCGTCCCGGAGCTGACGAACCCCGTCTTCCCCGCGTTCGCCCAGGTCGTCGAGTCGCTGCTCTCCGAGCACGGCTACACGCCCCTGCTGTGCACCCAGTCGCCTGGTGGCACCACCGAGGACGAGTACGTCGAGATGCTGCTCGACCACGCGGTCGACGGCATCGTCTTCATCTCCGGCCTGCACGCCGACACCCAGGCCAGCCACGAGCGCTACGAGCGCCTGCGCAGCCGCGGCATGCCCATCGTGCTGGTCAACGGCTACGCGCCGGGCGTGGACGCCCCGTTCGTCTCGCCCGACGACGTCGCGAGCGTCGAGCTCTCGGTGCGCCACCTGCAGTCGCTGGGCCACCGCAAGATCGGTCTCGCGATCGGCCCGGGACGCTTCGTCCCGGCCCAGCGCAAGCTCGCGAGCTTCGCGGACGCCCTGGTCCGGCACGGGCTGGTCGACGACACCGACCAGGCCTCGGAGCACATCGTGGTCACGCTCTTCACGGTCGAGGGCGGGCAGGCCGCGGCCGGCGAGCTCATCGACTCGGGGCACACCGCGATCGTGTGCGGCTCGGACCTCATGGCGCTCGGCGCCATCCGCGCCGCACGGTCGCGCGGGCTGCGCGTCCCCGAGGACGTGTCGGTCGTCGGCTACGACGACTCGCCGCTCATCGCGTTCACCGACCCGCCGCTCACGACCGTGCGCCAGCCGGTCGCCGCGATGGGCCAGGCGGCCATCAGCGCGCTGCTCACGGAGATCTCCGGCGAGCGGGCCCCCCGCTCGGAGCTGCTGTTCCAGCCGGAGCTGATCGTGCGCGGGTCGACGGGCGCCGCGCCGAGCGGCCGACTCGACAACCCCCAGCCGTAAGCGCTTACACTCGGACGACGGCTCGACGCGACAGCCTCCTGTCGCACCCTCGGCCGCCGCTCCGGTGATCCCCGAGGCGCTCTCGCGCCCGGATCCCCGCTCGGACCGTCGCACCGCAGCCGGTGCACGGCCCGGCGCCACCCAGAACTCGCAGCACCCAGCCACACCCCGCACAGTGAGGACCTGTACTCCATGTCTCGTATCGATTCGACCACGGCGACCGAGGTCGACTCCGCCACGGCGCTGACCGCCACCCAGCTCGTCCACGCGGCCCACGAGGGCCCCGGCGAGTGGTGGCGCGACGCCGTGATCTACCAGGTCTACCCGCGCTCCTTCGCGGACGGCAACGGTGACGGGATCGGCGACCTGCCCGGGGTGACCGCGCGCCTCCCGCACCTCAAGGCGCTCGGGATCGACGCCGTCTGGCTCTCGCCCTTCTACCGCTCGCCCCAGAAGGACGCCGGCTACGACGTCTCCGACTACCGCGACGTCGACCCGCTGTTCGGCACGCTCGCCGACTTCGACGAGATGCTGGCGAAGGCCCACGAGATGGGCATCCGCGTCATCGTCGACGTCGTCCCGAACCACACCTCGGACCAGCACGTCTGGTTCCAGGAGGCTCTCGCCGCCCCCGAGGGGTCGGCCGCCCGTGCGCGCTACCTGTTCCGCGAGGGCAAGGGCGAGAACGGCGAGCTGCCCCCCAACAACTGGCAGTCGATCTTCGGCGGCCCGGCCTGGACCCGCGTGACCGCAGGCCCCGACGCGCACGTCGTGACCGGCGCCGAGGGCGAGGTCGCGGGTCAGTGGTACCTGCACATGTTCGACTCGACCCAGCCCGACCTCGACTGGACCAACCCCGAGGTCCGCGCCGAGTTCGAGGACGTCCTGCGCTTCTGGCTCGACAAGGGCGTGGACGGCTTCCGCATCGACGTCGCGCACGGCATGGTGAAGCAGGACGGCCTGCCCGACTGGGACGGCACCGTCTCGATGGTCGAGGGCACCGACACGGGCGCCCCCGAGGACGGCTCGACCGGCGCCGGGAACTCCGGCCCCATGTTCGACCAGGACGGCGTGCACGACATCTACCGCGCCTGGCACAAGGTCCTCGCCGAGTACGACGGCGACCGCGCCCTCGTCGCCGAGGCCTGGGTCGAGCCGCTCTCGCGCCTGGCCCGCTACGTGCGCCCCGACGAGATGCACCAGGCCTTCAACTTCTCGTTCCTCACCACCGCCTGGGACGCCGCCCCGCTGCGAGCGGTCGTCGCCGCCTCGCTCAACGCGTCCGACGAGGTCGGCGCACCCACCACCTGGGTGCTGTCGAACCACGACGTCGTGCGCCACCCCTCGCGCCTGGGCCTCGCCGAGCCGGGCCTGCGCCCCAACGGGATCTTCGCGCACGAGCCCCAGCCCGACGAGGAGCTCGGCCTGCGCCGCGCCCGCGCCGCGAGCCTGCTCATGCTCGGCCTGCCGGGCAGCTCGTACCTGTACCAGGGCGAGGAGCTCGGCCTGCCCGAGCACACCTCGCTCCCGAACGAGGTCCGTGAGGACCCCGCGTTCTTCCGCACCGAGGGCGCCGAGGCGGGCCGCGACGGCTGCCGCGTCCCGCTCCCCTGGTCGGCCGACGCCCCCGGGCTCGGGTTCGGCCCCACGGGCAAGACCTGGCTCCCCCAGCCCGAGTCGTACAAGACGCTCGCTGCCGACGCCCAGTACGGCGTCGCCGGCTCGACGTTCGAGATGTACAAGTCCGCCCTCGAGATCCGCAAGGCCGAGGACCTCGGCGCGGGATCGCTCGCCTGGGTCGACGCCTACGCGGACTCGACCGACGTCATCGCGTTCCGCAACGGCGACGTGGTCGTCCTGGCCAACCTGGGCTCCGAGCCCGTGGTCCTGCCCCGCGGTGCGCAGGTCCTGGTCGAGAGCGGCCCCACGGTCTCCGACCGCAGCGCCGACCCGCAGCTCCGCGTCCCCTCGGACACCACGGTGTGGTTCCGCGCGTGACCCCGTAGCCCGCGTCGCTCGGGGCGCTTCGTCTCACCGCGCACGCGGCTGACGAGCCCCGAGCGCGTGGGCAGCACGTACGACGACGGCCCGGTGCCGGAGGACCTCCTCCGGCAC
>NZ_JBHVOS010000046.1:0-3657 GCF_042887685.1 Oerskovia sp. NPDC057915
GTACACCAACGGGCCTCTGTCTTCGCTGCGCTGGTTCCGGATCGTTCCCGACACCGTCCCTGCCACCGATGCCGGCACCGCAACCCCCCCAGCCGAGACCAGCTCCGAGAGCGCCTCCACGAAGCCGTCGTTCGAAGAAATCGAAACCGCGAAACGCAAATCCGCTGACGACCTTCGGACCGCAGCCGACTGCCGCTACGAATTTCTCGCCAGGATCGTCAAAGGCCGGACCAACGCCGCGAGCACAGCGAAGACCGATCACCTGGCGCGGCGCGCTTCCGCAGCGGCAATCGTCGCGTCCACGGAATGGCTCGACACCGACGACCTGATCGCCATGGCCACCATCGTCGGCCGCGCCCTTCCCGACGACCTCAGTGAACTCGACGACGCCGATCAATTCCTTGCCGATGAACTCGAAGCGTGGACACTGACCGCGTCCCTCGAAGCCCTCGCCATCGTCAACCTCGTCGTCGTGTGCATCGCCGTCGACAAAGACCTCGCTACCAGAACACGAGCATGGCTCGAACAGCATCCGGTGCGTGATGCGTGGCTCAGTGAACTCGAAGCCCTCGGCTACGTCTTCTCCGACGTCGAAATCGCACTGATCGCCGAATGCGCAGCCAGCGCCGACGCCGAGTAACCCGCAATGGACGGCCACACCGCCGACGACTGGTGGCACTCCCTCCCCATCGAGCGCCGCATCGGCTACTGCAAATGGCTCCGCGACGGCACCAGCAACTACACCAGCCACCCGCCCGTCGAAGGCCAATACGAAATCCCGCTACCAAAAACACCACGAAGGAGGTGAGAGCCATGACCCGAATCCTGGTCGGAACCCACGACTTCCGCAGAGGCCTCAAATCCGTACTGCCACACACCAGCACCGACGAAGACCTCCCCGCCCTCTGCCGCATCCGACTCGACATCGGCCCGCAGAACGTCACCATCACCGCCACCGACCGATTCACCGCAGCACTCGCCATCGTCTCCGTCCACGCCCACCTCGACACCGACGGCGAAGAAACCGAACTGTCCTGGATCGGAACCATCGACCTCGTCCCCGCCGACGCGAAATCGATCCTCGGAATCTTCAACGCACCCAAAGACAAAGGCGACGAACCGCAATACATCCTGCGCATCGAAGCCGACGAGAACCACGTCACCGTCATCGACTCCTCCGGACTCATCGACGGCCATTCCCTCAAAGTCCCCAGGATCACCGACGATGCGTTCCCGCGCCTGGAAAAGCTTTTCGCGCAGTACCACTACGCAAAAGCTGCCCTCGTCGAAGACATCGCCGTAAACGGAAAGTTCCAGTCTCGCTTCGCGATCGCATCAAGCTGCTACGACGAGCCGCTCATCGTCCAGACCACCACCGCCGGCCGCGCCCAGTTCATCCGCTGCGGCGAAAGCTTCCTCGGACTCCTCATCCCCGTGCACGTCAGCGAAGACGACACCGCCAGACACACCGAATGGCGCAAAGCGTGGGACCAGCGTCTAACTCGGCCCTCGGGCATCGACCTCAAAACTGCGTCCGGTGTCTTCTCCGTATCCGACCTCGAAGACAAGGGAAAGTAATGACTATCAACACATTCGACGACATCGTTCGAGGCGGTCTCCTTCCCGTAGAGATCGAACCCGAAATCGCCGACCAGTGGTGGCCACGCCTTATCGAACTTGGATTCGTCAGAGGCGAACCCGTCCCCGGAGACGACCTCTTCACCCACGCCTCCCTCCCCGACGGCTGGACCTATCAGGAAATCCCCTACTCGTACACCTCGTACCTGCTCGACGAACGCTTCGTCCGCCGAGTCGCCCTTCACATCAGGCTGGGCATGCGCCCCCGATTCGCCTACATGCGAATACTCGACGTCGGCACAGACCTCGCCGCCGACGCCATCTACAACGACGGCCCCGCCATGCTCCCCGACGAATGGTCCAAGCTCACCGACGCCGAACAATCCGCCTTCCGAAGCTCACTTGACAGCTACCGCGAAAGCTCCCTCCGCAACCCCCGCGTCTACGGCAACCTCCTGCCGCGCGTTGACGCCCTCACCTCTCTCGCGAACGGAACATCCGCATGAGCCCTTGCACCTCCGACACCGACATTCGGCGATTCGCCATGGCCCTACGAGGCCAGTCCCCGGACGAGTACAACGCCGAAGATGGTCACACCCGGAACACTGCAGAGAAGCAGGTCGAAACTGCCCTACAGGTAACAGGTTTCGTCATGGGAACACCTCTGGTTTCGAACAACAATCGCGCAGATATCGCTGGCCCGTGGCCGAGCCTATTCGCAGTACACCCGTCCGTCCGGACTGTCATCGACCGCGAAGGCGACCTCTGGCGCCGCGCCGCAGAATCCTGGGAGTTCGACACTTCCTGGGAACTATTCGACAAGAAAATCGGGGCGTGGAGGGCCTACGAAATCTCCTTACGCGGAACCTCGTACTTCGCCCCGTTCGCTGCGGTGGAACCCGTCAAAGAGGAGACGAAAGCGGAACGTTGCCCGTCCGAGATCGAGGGCTGGGGATGCTCGCTTGCGAACGGGCACGACGGCGATCACACTGCACACGATCAGGACGGACCGGCCTACACCTGGCCCGCCTCCTCGCCGGTTGTCCCTGCCCCCACCGAAGCGTCTGTGATCGGTAGCGCTGCAGTTGCTCTCCGTGCTGCGCTCGCAGTGCTCGATCCTCACGAGGCCGGCGCTTGGGAGCCTGCGTGGCGAACCGTCCAGGATCTCGAAGACTGTGCATCCAGGGCGGATCAGTGACGGAGACCCGTTTCATCTCCCCGTACTCCGGCTCATGGGCACTGCCCGACACGTCCCTCGGTCGCACCGACACTCCCACCCCGCCGGCCGATATTCGTCTCGTCCGCGAGATCTCGCCCGCCCCCAACGGTCGCCGCCGTTACACCGAGATCCCTTGTCGCGCCATTGCTGCCGGCCGCGACAAAGACGGCACCTACTGGTGGACGGTCCGCACAATCACCGACGAATGGATCTTGCCCGCCGACATCATCGTCTGCGACCGGATGCCGGCCGATACGAAGTTCTGCGGAGTTGATGCCGCGTGATCAACGACCTCGCGGCCATCGCCCAAGTACTCGTCCTCGTAGCCGTCGGAACATTCATCGCAGTCCTCGTCCGCAAAATCCGCAAAGACACCGGAGGCAAGTCATGACTACACCCACAACATTCCGCAAGAAGCCCGTCGAAATCCAGGCAATGCAGTGGGACGGCGAATACGACACAGCCGACGCGCTGTGGGAGTGGACGCAGTTCGTTGTCGCCCGCAACGACGACGGCACACCTCATATGGTGGCCACCGACTTCATGGTCCTCGGCGAAGATGACGCCTACGAGGTATTCAACTGCTACGCCGGGGATTTGGAGCTGATCCCCGGCAACGAGGTCGACGAGCGCCGCAAGGAAGGCTACAGCGCCGTCATCCGCGATCGGCTGCACGACACCTGGGTGAACGTCCGCGAAAGCGACTGGATCATCAAGGGCATCCAGGGCGAGTTCTACCCCTGCCGACCCGACGTGTTCGCCGCGACCTATGACGAGGTGGCCTCGTGAGTAAGAAGACGCTCCCGAACCCGTATCCGACTGTCCGCGAACCGAAACGATCGCGCCTGCCCCACAACATC
>NZ_JBHVOS010000047.1:0-3112 GCF_042887685.1 Oerskovia sp. NPDC057915
ACAATTGGCATTAACTATCAAGCACACTGTTGAGTTCTCAAGCAACCGACACGCACCGACTCCAACCCACCAGGGGCCTTCACTCGGGGCAACTTGTTAATCTTATCAGACTTTCCGGGGCTTTCCAACCTCGCGATTTCTCGTGAAGTGAGCCGCACAAGCCGACCACATTCCCTACTCCTCAAGGAAACAAGAATCCCCAGGAGTCTTCAGGAAGTTTGGTTCGCCCGGGGGATCCAGCCACTTCGCGGCGGCTCCGAAGAGCTTCGCAGTGGTGTCTGTTCCTCCCTGCCGGGCTGACTCAGAGAACATTACGGGGACCGAGGCCAGATGGTCAAACCGGTGCCCCGTGACCCCGGTCACCGCCCTTCCAGCGGGTGCCGGCAGGTCGCGGCGCGTCGCGCCGGGTGCCGCCAGGTGCCGCCGGGTCGCACCGTGTGCCAGGTGCCAGGTGCCAGGTGCCAGGTGCCAGGTGCCAGGTGCCAGGTGCCAGGTGCCAGGTGCCATCATCCGGACCGCGAGGCACGAGTCGCGTGGTGGCCCGACGACGTGAGCCGCGGTCTGCATGAGGCATCGCCGCCCGGACTGCCGGCGTCGGCTCGCCGGTGCTCCTGCGATCGGCCGGGCCACCGGTGCCGCCAGGTAGCGTCGGCTCATGGTTCTCTCCAGCAGCCCCGGCCATGCAGGTATCGACGAGCGACCGAGCGCGGATCTGCGCGTCCGTGTGCTCGTTCCGTGCACCGTCGAGGCACAGCACCTGGTGCGTGCTGTCGAGGTCTATCGCGAGCTGGTCGAAGCGACGCGGCGGGAGCCCGGCTGCCTGTCGTACGAACTCCTTCAGCGGGTGGACGACGCCACCCGGCTGGTACTCGTCGAGGAGTGGGAGTCGCAGGCGCATCTCGACGCGCACACTCGGACGGAACACTTCGTGCGTCTGGTCGCAGAGCTCGAGGCCCTCGAGACGGCAGAGCCCGCCGAGCTCTACCGCCGGGTCCTCTAGGAACCATCACGCTGGTTCGCCAGGTCGCCTCGCGGCGGCCGGCCCTGACGTCGGCCCTTGCCCACCTCAGCGTGCGCCGCTCTCCACTTCTCGCAACCAGGCCGCGATCGCGCTGAGGTCCGCAACGGTCAGCCCGACGGCGGGATCGACCTTGTACAGCAGCGCAGATCCTGGATGGTCGACCTCGATCCACCACCGGTCGGCGTGCCCGATCACGTCATCGACCCAGACGAACGGGCGCCCGGCAGCGATCCGTACGAGTGCCTTCGTCTTCCACTGCAGGTTGTCAGCGTCGCGGTCCCCCTCGTACTGAGGAAGATCGGCTACCGGAAGGTGAGGTAGTCCGAGCAGTGGCGCGATCACCTCGTTCGCGCCGTGCATCCACGCCGTCGCCCAGACGAGCTCGCACCCCAACCCTGCCAGCAGCGGCCCCAGCGTCCGATCGACGCGCACCAGGTAGGGGTTCGTGGCAGCGGTCCAGGAGTCGGGTGGCCCCGGAGCCGAGGCCAGTCCCGGTCCCCCGAAGGGCAGCAGCGTTCCGTCGACGTCGAGGAACAGGATCGGTCGTGACGCGGTGTCCACGCGTGCACGATAGCGCAGCCGGCATCGACCTCGTTGCTCAACACCGCGGGGATCACGGTCGTCGGTAGGGCTACGTCGTCGCGCGCTGACGACGTGCTTCGTAGAGCACGATCGAGGCGGCGTTCGCCGCGTTGAGCGAGCTCGCGGCGCCGGCCATCGGGATGCTGAGCGTGACGTCCGCAGCATCACGCCAGGCGCGCGACAGCCCCGCGGTCTCGTTGCCGACGAGAAGCAGGACGGGCTGGGTGAGGTCGAAGCCGGAGATGTCGGCGTCGCCGTCCTCGTCGGTCGCTGCGACCACGATGGGAACTCCGGACGATCGCTGGGCCTCGACCCATTGCATGACGTCGTCCGGACCAGCGGCTCGCACGGTAGGAAGCGCGAAGAACGACCCTGTCGACGCACGCACGGACTTCGGGTCGTAGGCGTCGGCCGCGTGCCCCGTCGTGATCATGCCGTGCGCGCCCAAGGCGTCGGCCGAGCGGATGATGGACCCGATGTTGCCCGGCTGCGTCGGGCGGTCGAACACCAACCCCAGGAAGTCCGGACGCACCGGGATCCGTGCGAGGTCGTCGGGGTACATGCCGACGACGGCCAAGACCTCGACCGCACCCTCCGACTTCTCGCTGAGCTCGGCCAGCAGGTCCGACGACATCGCGACCTTCTCTGCCTTCGGCTGCGATGCGAGAAGGGAGCGTGCCCAGGGCGAGAGGGACTTGTCAGCGTCGTACAGCAACGCACGGACGTCCCACCCGTGCTCGAGTGCCAGATTGAGGGGCCTGACTCCTTGCACGATGAACTCTCCTGCGCGGTGCCGCTTGGACCGGTTGGTCAGAAGCGTCTGCAGAACTTGGAATCGAGCATTGCGGGCGGTGATGCGGGTTGCCACGTGTTCCTCCGGGGACCTGGCAGCACGGGAGTCTGACCGCTGCCTGCCTCGAAGGCTACCGGCCCGCCTCGGTGCGGGATGCAACGATCTGGGGCCCGGTTGGCCCTGACACTCCTCCTGGCGGCGGCCGCCTCCCTGCCGGGGCGATCTTCGTCACGCGCGACCCACGAGCTGCGGGAGCAGCGGGGGCGCGCTACGGGCGAGCCGGCCCACGCGACACATGCGTCGACGCTCACGAGGTCCGCAGACTTCCGAGCATGTCCGCCCCGCCCGACGACGGCGCTCTCGCACGTACCTCGACGCACCATCGGCGCGCGCCGGTCGAACGTCCCGACCGCTCCCGCGCGTGCCGGCGTCGTTGCCGGCTTCGGGGTGTCACCAGAGTGGCCGCTCGTCGAACGGTCACCAGTGCAGTCAGAACGCGCGCGTCCAGGGATCTGAACACCCCTGCCTCGGATGCCGCACCCAGGTCTTCGAGGGGCCCTGGCTCTGGTGTGGGCCTGGTTCCCACGACCGTTCCGGGAGGCTCGTGGGCTGCGAGGTTGTTTCTGGGTATGCCAAAGGCCCACCCCGTTCGGGGTGGGCCTTTGGTGAATGGTTGTCCGGCGGCGACCTACTCTCCCACCCCGTCTCCAGGGCAG
>NZ_JBHVOS010000048.1:0-2365 GCF_042887685.1 Oerskovia sp. NPDC057915
GTGGCGATGCCGGTGATGTTCCCCGCGATCTCCGACGCACCCGTCGCCGACTCCTGCACACCCCGAGACATCTCCGTCGTCGTCGCGGTCTGCTCCTCCACCGCCGACGCGATCGTCAGCTGATAGTCGTTGATCCGCCCGATGATGTCCGCGATCTCACCGATCGCCCCCACCGCACTGGACGTGTCGTCCTGGATCGCCTCCACCCGACGAGCAATGTCCTCCGTCGCCTTCGCCGTCTCCTGCGCCAGCTCCTTCACCTCAGAAGCCACCACCGCGAACCCCTTGCCCGCCTCCCCCGCACGAGCCGCCTCGATCGTCGCGTTCAACGCCAACAAGTTCGTCTGCTCAGCGATCGACGTGATCACCTTCACCACATCACCGATCTCCTGCGACGACGTCCCCAGCTTCTGCACCGTCACATTCGTCGACGCCGCACGATCCGTCGCACGATTAGCCACCTTCGCCGCCTCGTTCGAGTTCTGCGCGATCTCCCGAATAGACGCCCCCATCTGCTCAGCCCCCGCAGCCACCGTCCGCACGTTCTGCGACACCTGCTCCGCAGCAGCAGCCACCACCCCCGACTGCGCCGCCGTCTCCTCCGACGACGCCGAGAACTCCGACGACGCCCCCGCCAGCGACTCGGCGCTCGACGCGATCGTCACCGACGACTCGACCACTCCCGTGATGAGACCGCGGAGGTTCGCCTGCGTGCGTTCGAGGTCGACGGCCAGGGTGCCGATCTCGTCCCGCCCGGTCACGCCGGAGGAGACCGTCAGGTCTCCGTCGCCCACAGCCGCCAGGGCCGAGGACACCGAGCCGATCCGGCGGGCGATGTTGCGTGCCACGACGTAGGCCAGGGCGGACGCGGCGACCGCACCGATCACCGCGACCACGATGGTGAGGAGGATCGACCGTGCCGCGACGGCGTCCGTCTCCTCGGCGAGCGCGGCCGCCTCGTCGCCCTGCGAGACCGTCTCTACCTGCATGGCGTCCAGGACGCCCGTGGTCAACGGACGGATGGTCTCGTCGAAGTACGTCGCGAACCCTTCCGCGTCGCCCTCGTCCGCCAACGGGAACAGCGTCCCCTCGGCCGCGGCGTAGTACTTGTCCAGCGCCGCGAGCAGGGCGTCGACGTCGGCCTCGTTCACCGCGTTGGGGCGGTAGGCCTCGATCTGCGAGTGGAGGTCCACCTTCCGCTCGGCCAGCTCGTCCACGAGCGTGCCGCGGGTCTCCTCGTCGGCGATGCCGTACTGGACGACCCGGGCACGGTCCCCCTGGTAGGCGCGCTGGATCTCCGTGAGCTGCTGGAGCGGGACGACATTGCCGCTGTACATCAGCGCGGCGTCGGCCCGCAGCGTGCGCATCGAGCTGAGCGCGAACGCGGTGACGACCGCGGTCATCACCACCATGAGAAGGACGGACATGACGATCTTGACCAGCACCGGGCGGTCGGCCCAGAGCCGGCGCGGTGCGTTCTGCTGCTCGCTCATCGCTCGCCTCTCGATCTAGGGGGACCTGTGTCCCCTGCTGTCGGCCACGCCTCGCGTGGCCGGGTCGAACACCCGGGACCCGGCCCGGGGTGGTGCTGCCCGGCGCGGCGGGTGCCGCACCGGCTCGTGCTGACGTTCTTCGCTCAGATCCGGAACCGGCCGACGCGGGTGCGCAGCTCGACCGAGACCTGGGCGAGCTCGTCGACCGCGACGCTCATCCGCTGCATCGTGGCCGCGCTCTCCTGCGCGGCGGTGGCGATGCCGGTGATGTTCCCCGCGATCTCCGACGCACCCGTCGCCGACTCCTGCACACCCCGAGACATCTCCGTCGTCGTCGCGGTCTGCTCCTCCACCGCCGACGCGATCGTCAGCTGATAGTCATTGATCCGCCCGATGATGTCCGCGATCTCACCGATCGCCCCCACCGCACTGGACGTGTCGTCCTGGATCGCCTCCACCCGACGAGCAATGTCCTCCGTCGCCTTCGCCGTCTCCTGCGCCAGCTCCTTCACCTCAGAAGCCACCACCGCGAACCCCTTGCCCGCCTCCCCCGCACGAGCCGCCTCGATCGTCGCGTTCAACGCCAACAAGTTCGTCTGCTCAGCGATCGACGTGATCACCTTCACCACATCACCGATCTCCTGCGACGACGTCCCCAGCTTCTGCACCGTCACATTCGTCGACGCCGCACGATCCGTCGCACGATTAGCCACCTTCGCCGCCTCGTTCGAGTTCTGCGCGATCTCCCGAATAGACGCCCCCATCTGCTCAGCCCCCGCAGCCACCGTCCGCACGTTCTGCGACACCTGCTCCGCAGCAGCAGCCACCACCCCCGACTGCGCCGCCGTCTCCTCCGACGACGCCGAGAACTG
>NZ_JBHVOS010000049.1:0-1793 GCF_042887685.1 Oerskovia sp. NPDC057915
AACAGCAGTCGCACCGGCGATCAAGGGCCAACGGCGACGCCGCACAGCAGGAGAAGTGGCGGAGGCCTCAGCCTCGACACCATCAGAAGTCGAAGGGGTGGTTGCGGAGTGGCGCGCGGTGCGCTGCGCGTCCACGGGGGTACGGAAGGGGTTCTTCACTCGAGTCCAGTCGTCGTGCTGTCCGGTCACGGGGGGCCGAGGCGTGTCATGGCACGGTCCCCTTCCGCGCAGCGCGCGGGGCGACGACGTCGCTCCGGGGGTCTCGACCAGCCGATCCGGCGGTCCGGGCACCGTTTCCAGGGCTTCTTCCCGGTCGGCACCACTCGCGGCGATCACACTCTGGTGAGCTCTGCACACGAGACACTCGACCGTAACCGATTCGTTATCGATCACCAAGTCGATCCCGCGGTGTGCGGGACACGTCACAGGACGAGCCGGGCACTCACCGTCAGACCTCGCACACCGCCCAGGACGGGAGACCTGTCGCACCGCGCGCAGGACAGGACGAGCACGGGTGGAGGGGGCGGCGCCCTCGCCGGCACCGCCTGCGCACCGGCGAGCCTCGGCTCGGCAGCCCGAGCCCCGGACGCGGAAGAGGGTGCGACCCGCAGCTCTCGCTGCGCGTCGCACCCTCTTCCGACCGGCGGCCCCCGACGGGGACCGTCAGACCGTCCTGCGGCTCAGCGCAGGCCGAGCTTCTTGGTGCACGCGGGCCACTGACCCCAGCCCGACCGCGCCTGGAGCATCTGGGCGCGCATCGTCTGCTCCTCGGCGGACGCCTCCGACGGGAGGCCGGAGCCGCCCATGGCCCTCCAGGTGCTGGCGGAGAACTGGTACAGGCCGTAGTAGCCGTTGCCCGTGTTCGTCGCGGGGTTGCCGCCCGACTCGCACTTCGCGAGAGCGGCCCAGACGTCGCCGCCCACCGTGCTCGGCGCCGCAGGAGCGGCCGCGGCCGCAGCCGGTGCGCTCGCCTTGGGTGCCGCCGCAGCGGCCTTGGGAGCGGCCTGGGGTGCGGGAGCCGCCTTCGGGCGCTCCTTGGTGCCCTGCACGACGATCTTGGCGACCGGCTCGGTCGTGACGCCGTCCGAGACCAGCACGCGGGACTCCTCGACGCCGTCGACCGTCGTGACGGTCTCGACCTTGGTCGAGGTGCCCTCGACGCCCTCCTGCTTGACGACGGGGTCCTCGTCCGCGAAGCGGTTCGCGTCCTGCTCGGTGACCGTCTCGAAGGGGATCGGCGTGGCGGTGGGGACGTCGCTCACGGCGACGCGCTGGACGACGAGGGAGATCGCGGGGTCCGCGGTCTCGTCGCGGGCGACCGAGACGCGGTCCTGCTCGCCGAGCACGACGCCCTGCTGGTCGAGGATCGAGTTGACGCCGATCGAACCGTCGGGGGCCGACTTCGTCTGGCCGTCGGCCACGACGCTCACCGGCCCGTTCGCGTCGAGGCGCAGCGGCAGCGCCGCACGGCCGTCGGCGCCGGAGCGGGAGGCGACCAGACGCACGTCGGCGCCACGACCAGCGAGCGTGTCGAGCGCCTCGTCGGCATCCAGAGCCGTGACCCACACGTCGCTCTGCTGACCATCGGTCTGCACGGTCACCTGACGCCCATAACGCACGACGACGTCAGCACCGTTCTTCAGCGCGGAGTCACCCGCAGGAGCGATCAGGTCCTTGTCGGTGACCCGCACACCCTCCTCGGCCAGGAGACCCTCGACCGAACCGGCGAACGTGCTCACCGTGGTGATCTCACCGTCGACATCGAGCTCGACGGTCTTCTTCGCGGAACCGTA
>NZ_JBHVOS010000050.1:0-1755 GCF_042887685.1 Oerskovia sp. NPDC057915
CTAGTTGAAGCCGATGACGCGTTGGGCGGCTTTGTAGGCCAGGACGGAGAGGTGGCGTCCGGGTCTGCCGGGCAGGTTGGAGATCTGGTGCAGGGTGGTGCGGCGCAGGCGGCGGTACAGGGCGGGGTCGTAGGCGCGGACGTGGGCCCAGAACTCGTCCTTCTTGCGCAGGGACTCGCGGGTGCCGGCGCGGACGAGGAGCATCGAGGAGACCAGGGACACGATGTCGAGGTAGTGCAGCATGTACCGCTTGAGGGCGCGGGGGGTGCTCGGGTTCGCGCGGGCCGCGGACAGGTGTTCCATCATGGTGTGGTTGATGCGTAGCTGCTGGTCCACGCGGGAGATCATCACGGTCTCGTTGACGGACTGGTCCGCGCGTCCGATGTAGTACCGGTACAGGTCCACGTCGAGGTAGTACAGGCGCCGGACCGCGGGCAGGGGCGCGTAGGCGTAGAGGTTGTCGACGTAGAAGGTGTGCTCGGGCAGGACCAGGCCGACCTCGCGCAGCAGGTCGGTGCGGTAGATCAGGGAGTGCATCAGGATGTACTGGTTCTTGCGCAGGCGCCCGACCTGTTCCCACCCCAGGACCCGGTCGGCGGGCAGGGCGTTGGTGTAGCGCACGGCGGTCTTGTTGCGCTTGTCGACCTTCTCGTACACGAAGTTGCTGACCAGCATGTCGACCCCGGCCTCGTGGGTGACGAACGATTCCAGCAGGTCCAGGACCTGGGCGTAGGCGCCGGCCTCGAGCCAGTCGTCGGAGTCCACGATCTTGATGAACCGGCCCCGCGCCTGCGCCAGGCCCGTGTTGATCGCGGCCCCGTGACCCCCGTTGGGCTGATGGATCGCGCGCACCACCCCCGGGTGCGCCGCGGCGTACCGGTCCGCGATCTGGGCCGTGGCGTCCCAGGACCCGTCGTCCACGATCAGGACCTCGACCCGCTCACCCCCGGCCAGCAACGAGTCGATGCTGCGGTGCATGTACGCCGCGGAGTTGTAGCACGGCACGACGATCGTCAACAGCTTGGACATCAGCGCACTCTTCAGACTTCCTGGCCCGCACGGGCCGACGACGAGGACTCCCCCGCACCCCCGGCCACCGGCACGCTCGCCGGGGCCCCTGCGGCCGGCTCGGACGCCTCGACCTCGGGGTCACGCTTGAAGATGATCTTGAAGATCGGGAAGAACACCCAGAACGATAGAGCACTGTTGATGATCATCGTGACCATGTCGGCCGCGGTCTCACCCGTCTTGCCCAACCCCCACGTATCGATCAACAGCTCGTAGATCGGCGCCTTGTACAAGCCCTGCAACGCCGCCGCCGCGAACGTGATCACCACGTACGCCACCACGTACCAGAACGCCGCCCGCCAGATCGAGGTGTTCGACTTGAACGTCACGTTGCGCTGCGCGAAGAAGTTGATCACCTGCGCGATCAACAACGTCACCTGCACCGCCAAGAAGTACGCCAACCCACCCCCACCCTCAGGCAACGCCCCCGCCGCGTAGTCGAACACGAAGAACGACGAACCATCCGGATTCGACCCCACCGGCAACACCTGAAAGCTCGTGTCCACCAACCCCGTCAACCCGAACGCCGCCTTGAACGCCGGCATCAACGCCAGCTGCAGCACCGTCACACCATTGCTCAACAAGAAGAACAACAAGAACTGCGCCACCCCCGGACGCCGCTCAGCAAACCCCGACCACGCCTGACCCAACCGACCGAACATCACACACTCACTCTCAGGAAGAAGG
>NZ_JBHVOS010000051.1:0-1525 GCF_042887685.1 Oerskovia sp. NPDC057915
TTGTTCTGGTTCTCCGTCGTAACAACGATAATTCCAAAGGCGCTCTCGTTGAGCCTGCTTTCGATTAACTGCAGGCCACGCGTCCCGGCTTGAATATCAATGTCTGACATCCAAGGATCAATCCGATCAAACATCTTTGGTAGCCACATGCGAATGATCCGTGTGATGTTCTTGGATAGTTCGCCTGACCAGCTAATAAAGATCTTCAAGTCGTCTTCTGTCATCGACAGAGATTAGCAAGCACATCGAGGGGGTGACGGCATGTCAGGTCCACCTCCGAAACGCACCAGTGAGCGTCGTCGTCGCAACAAGCCCAAGGACGCCGCGGCGCCGGCCAAGACCAAGGTCGTTCCGATTGCGGGCGCGCCTCGGGTCAAGCCGCCGGTCGAAGATTCGGCGTGGCACACCATCGCGAAGGCCTGGTATCGCTCGCTCAAGACGTCCGGTCAGTCGAAGTACTTCGAACCCTCGGACTGGCAGGCGGCGCGGCTGTGCGCGCATGTGATGTCCGAGCATCTGAATTCGCGAACGCTCAGAGCTGGCATGGTGCAGCAGATCTGGACGATGATGGGCGACCTGTTGACCACGGAGGCCTCACGGCGGCGTGTCCGGTTGGAGCTGAGCACCACGGAGTCCGGCGATCCGGGCACGGATGCGACCGTGACGATCATGAGCGAGTACGCCAAGGAACTCGCTGCCCATGGAATCGGGCAGTAGGCTCGCCGCTGCCGATCGACTGATCACTCTCCCCGCAGGAGTACCTAAACTCACCCTCGGGTGGGGTGTGCTCCGCTTCGCGGCGCAGTACCTCAAGCACCCCAACGGTATTCGTGCCGGACTGGAGTGGAAGTACACGCCGGAGCAGGCTCGTTTCCTGCTGTGGTGGTACGCGCTCGACGAGAACGGGCAGTGGCTGTTCTATCACGCAGCGCGCAGGCTCTCGAAGGGCTCGGGTAAGTCGCCGTTCGCAGCCGCGTGGGCGCTGACCGAGTTCTGCGGTCCGGTGCGACTCGACACGTTCGACCCAAAGCTGCCTGGTGGCTGTCTGGGCAAACGTGTCGACATGCCGCTCGTGCAGATCGCGGCGACGTCGGAGAAGCAGACCGCGAACACGATGCGTCAGATTCGGGCGATGGCGCCGAAGGGCTCTCCGATCGTGCGGGAGTTCCTGCTCGATCCTGGCCGCTCGCAGTACAACATGCTGCCCGAAGGCACCCTCGAAGTGATCACGTCCTCGGCCGCGACAGCGGAAGGCGCGGAAGCGACGGCGATCGTCGCCGACGAGACCGAGCACTGGTTGCCCGCCAACGGTGGACCCGAGCTGTACGCGACGCTCGTGGACAACCTGACCAAGTCCGGAAACCGGATGTTGCAGACCGCGAATGCGCCCAAGCCGGGCAAGGGCGCGGTCATCGACGACACCTACGGCGACTGGTGCGATCAGGAAGACGGCCGCGCGTCGACGACAGGTCAGAAGATCCTCTTCGACGCTCGGATCGCGCCACCGGAGACGGTGATGGAAGCG
>NZ_JBHVOS010000052.1:0-1490 GCF_042887685.1 Oerskovia sp. NPDC057915
GGCTGAGCTGTGATGGCGAGCGAATTATAGTAGCGAAGTTCCTGATTCCACACTGCCAAGAAAAGCCTCTAGCGAGGTGAGAGGTGCCCGTACCGCAAACCGACACAGGTAGGCGAGGAGAGAATCCTAAGGTGAGCGAGAGAACTCTCGTTAAGGAACTCGGCAAAATGACCCCGTAACTTCGGGAGAAGGGGTGCTCTGTTAGGGTGAAAGCCCGAGAGAGCCGCAGTGAATAGGCCCAGGCGACTGTTTAGCAAAAACACAGGTCTCTGCGAAGCCGTAAGGCGAAGTATAGGGGCTGACGCCTGCCCGGTGCTGGAAGGTTAAGAGGAGCGCTTAGCGTAAGCGAAGGTGCGAATTGAAGCCCCAGTAAACGGCGGCCGTAACTATAACGGTCCTAAGGTAGCGAAATTCCTTGTCGGGTAAGTTCCGACCCGCACGAAAGGCGCAACGATCTGGGCACTGTCTCAACGAGAGACTCGGTGAAATTATAGTACCTGTGAAGATGCAGGTTACCCGCGACAGGACGGAAAGACCCCGTGGAGCTTTACTGCAGCCTGATATTGAATGTTGGTACAGCTTGTACAGGATAGGTAGGAGCCTTGGAAACCGGAGCGCCAGCTTCGGTGGAGGCATCGGTGGGATACTACCCTGGCTGTATTGACCTTCTAACCCGCCGCCCTTATCGGGCCGGGAGACAGTGTCAGGTGGGCAGTTTGACTGGGGCGGTCGCCTCCTAAAATGTAACGGAGGCGCCCAAAGGTTCCCTCAGAATGGTTGGAAATCATTCGCAGAGTGTAAAGGCACAAGGGAGCTTGACTGCGAGACCTACAAGTCGAGCAGGGACGAAAGTCGGGCTTAGTGATCCGGTGGTTCCGCATGGAAGGGCCATCGCTCAACGGATAAAAGCTACCCCGGGGATAACAGGCTTATCTCCCCCAAGAGTCCACATCGACGGGGAGGTTTGGCACCTCGATGTCGGCTCATCGCATCCTGGGGCTGTAGTCGGTCCCAAGGGTTGGGCTGTTCGCCCATTAAAGCGGTACGCGAGCTGGGTTCAGAACGTCGTGAGACAGTTCGGTCCCTATCCGTCGCGGGCGCAGGAAATTTGAGAGGAGCTGTCCTTAGTACGAGAGGACCGGGATGGACGCACCGCTGGTGTACCAGTTGTTCTGCCAAGGGCATCGCTGGGTAGCTATGTGCGGACGGGATAAGTGCTGAAAGCATCTAAGCATGAAGCCCCCCTCAAGATGAGATTTCCCATTCCGCAAGGAAGTAAGATCCCTGAAAGATGATCAGGTTGATAGGTCTGAGGTGGAAGTGTGGCGACACATGGAGCTGACAGATACTAATCGATCGAGGACTTAACCAATTTGAATGTATGCTTACTGTTATCTAGTTTTGAGAGAACACTCTCAATGGTTTGGTGGCGATAGCGAAGAGGTCACACCCGTTCCCATGCCGAACACGGAAGTTAAGCTCTTCAGCGC
>NZ_JBHVOS010000053.1:0-1351 GCF_042887685.1 Oerskovia sp. NPDC057915
CACCGTCCGCACGTTCTGCGACACCTGCTCCGCAGCAGCAGCCACCACCCCCGACTGCGCCGCCGTCTCCTCCGACGACGCCGAGAACTGCGACGACGCCCCCGCCAGCGACTCGGCGCTCGACGCGATCGTCACCGACGACTCGAGGACGCCCGAGAGCGTGGCGCGCAACGACGCCTGCGCCGAGGACAGTGCGCGTGCCATGTCTCCCAGCTCGTCCCGTCCCCGGACGTCGGGCTCGTGGGTCAGGTCGCCGTCGGCGATCGCCTCGACCGTGCGCTGGACCCCGACGATGGCCTTCTTGATCCGACCCGAGGTCACCCATCCGAAGGCCAGACCACCGAGCGCGCCGACCGCGATGACCACGAAGAGGGTGACGATCGCCGTGGACGCCTCGCTCGCAGCCCCCGCGGTCTCACCCTCGAGGATGTCGTCGATGTAGGACTGGAGCCGGTCGAGTGCGCCCCCCATCTGCTGACCGACCTTGTCGAGGTCCGTGTCCGCCGACCGGAAGGCCGCGCGGTCCTCCGCCTCGAAGGCCGGCAGCTTGCGCTCCTCGACGATCGAGATGTACTCGTTCACGGACAGGGCGAACGACCCGTACTGGTCGGGCACCGGCTCGCCGATCCCCGCGTAGATGTCCTCGAACGCGCGCATCTCGGCCGTCACGGCGCCGTGGGCACCGTCGATCGCGACGAACTGCGGGCCCGCCTCGTCGGCCTCCCCCATGTAGTCGCCGAGACCGTCGGTCGCCAACCGGTACGACCACACCGAGCTCTGGAGGGCCATGACCCGCGCGTTGAGCGTGCTCTGGATCGTCGCGATCGTCTCGGTGCGTTCCCGCAGCGAGACCGTCGTCGAGACGGCCACCGCGCCCAGCACGATCATGGCGACCACGAGGATCGCGACGAGGCCCAGGATCCTGGTACGGACCGAGCGCAGGACACCGCCACCTGCGGCACGCGTGGCCCGCTCCCCCGCTCCCGCACCCTGCGAGGGGTCCACGTCGGACGTCACGTCGGGCGCCTCGCCCGACGTCGGGCCGGGGGCCGGCAGAAGTCCAGGGCCCGACAGGATGTCGGGGTAGGACTCGACGAGCTCCTCGGGTCGCGCGTCGTGCGCGAGGTCGAGCGTGCCTGCGAGGTCGTCGGGTACTTCGCTCTGCCGGTTCACGGGCTGTTCCTTCCTCAGGTCCTGGGTCGTGCGGGTCGTGGGACGTGCGTCAGTGGACGAACTGTGCGGCGTCGGACTGCATCTCGGCGCTCATGCGTGCGAGCTCGGCGATCGAGTCGTTCATCTGCTGGATCGCCTCCGCCGTCGAGGACGCGGCCGTGGCGATGCCGGTGATGTT
>NZ_JBHVOS010000054.1:0-1295 GCF_042887685.1 Oerskovia sp. NPDC057915
TCGACATGACGAAACCACCAGCACCGACCGTGACAGCGGTCACCGGGCAACCCGCCGTCTACCTCGAGAACCAGATCGCCGGCGGGATCGGCCAGTCCGGCAAGTTCACGCTCGATCCGAGCGGCGCAGCCGACGTCGTCGCGTACAAGTACTCGTTCAACTCCGACTCCCTGGGCACGACGGTCGCAGTGAGCAGCGGGCACACGCACACGATTCTGCATACGCCGACAGGCGTCGGGTCGCAGCGGCTCCTGGTGCAGTCGGTCGATCGTGCGGGCAACACCAGCGACGTGCGTACCTATCGCTTCTCCGTGAACTTTGTGGGTGCGAGCTCGACGTGGAGCCTGGACGAGGGTGCGGGCACAACTGCCGCCGACCTCGTCGGCACCAAGCCCCTGTCGATCTCGCCCTCGACGGAATGGGTCAACGGCGTGACCGCCGAATTCGGCAACAACACCGCGGACAGGGCGCTTCGTTTCACCGACGGGCTGGACTCGGCGCAGACGACAGGTCCCGTACTTGACACGAGCGGGAGCTTCAGTGTGACGAGCTTGGTGAAGCTGGAGGACGCCTCGACGGTCCGGGTCGCCGTCAGCCAGGACGGCCAGCGGTTTGGTGCTTTCAAGCTCGGACACCTCCCCAAGGAGTACTGCGGCGGTCCCAACTCCTGCTGGGGGTTCTGGATGTCGTCCGACGACAGCTCGGGTGTCCCGGTGTTTGCCACCTCGACGCTTCCAGTGAAGACGAACTCGTGGGTCTACCTGACCGGAGTCCGTGACGCGGGCCAGGGGACCATCAGCCTCTATGCATGCGAAGTCGGAACTCCTTCTCAGGTGGGGAACGGTGAGCCCGTTCTCACGACGACCAACTACACGCCAACCGTCGCGTGGAGCGCCGGTGGCCCGCTCCAGCTGGGCAGGGCCATGGTCGATGGCCGTCACTCGGAAGGGTGGGTCGGCGTCATCGACGACGTCCGAGCGTACAAATCAGTGGTGACCGAGGCGTCCGTCCGCCGCGACTGCCAGAACGCGGCCGGTTGATGGGCGGCGCGTCCAGCAGCGGAGGCCGGAGAAGTCTTCGCTCGATCGGATACCTGATGGTCGGTGTGCTTGGCTTCAGCGCGCTGGGGGTTCCCGTGACGGCAGCCGCCGATACGGTTCCCGCCGACGTGTCGTGTGCTGGGAGTGCTGCGTCTGCTGTGGAGGCGACGTTGGTGGCTGCGTCGTGTGATCGCGAGGTCGAGGTGGTCTCGGAGCGTACGGCGTGGGACACGGTGTTCGCGACGCCGGAGGGTC
>NZ_JBHVOS010000055.1:0-1196 GCF_042887685.1 Oerskovia sp. NPDC057915
AACATCACCGGCATCGCCACGGCCGCGTCCTCGACGGCGGAGGCGATCCAGCAGATGAACGACTCGATCGCCGAGCTCGCACGCATGAGCGCCGACCTGCAGTCCGACGCCGCGAAGTTCGTCTACTAGCCCGATCCGTCCGGTCGCCAGAGCCACCTCCGCACCTCCACAGAAAGCACCCACACCATGTCCGCACCTCGTCCGGCCTCGTCGGCCGATCGGCCGCGACGATTCACCGTCGGTCGGCGGCTCCGGCTCACGTTCACGGTCCTCGTCGTCCTCGTGCTCGTCGCTGCCGGTGTGGGAGCGGTGGCTCTGGCGCAGCAGAAGTCCTACACCGCCCAGCTCCTGGAGGCGCAGCGCCTCGAGACGGCGGCCGGGGAAGCCCGATTCCTGATCGCCGACGCGACCGGGTGGCAGGCGCTCTACGTGGCCGACAGCGCGATCCTCGGGGTCGACGCCGCACTCGGTGCTGACGGGTACAACCGGAAGGGCATGGAGGAGTCCAGGCAGTCCGTCGAGGCCTGGCTGGACGACCTCGAGTCCACCGCGACCGACACCGCAGCGGACGAGTTCCTCGCCCGGCTGGTGCCGGCGTGGGAGAACTTCTACGACTGGGACGACCAGGTCGTCACCTGGCTGAGGACAGGGACCGCCGAGGGCGCGCAGCAGGCGATGACGTCCATCAACGGCGGCGACGCGGGCGCTGCGTACGACCAGGTCCTCGGGATCGCCGACGCGACGCAGGCGACGGCGACCGAGCGCGTCGACGCGATCCTCGCGGAGCAGCAGGCATGGCAGGGCCGGGCGATCACGGTGCTCGTCGGGACGGGCGTCGTGGCTGTCGTCGCCGCCCTGTTCCTGGGGGCCTGGACGAACCGAGTCCTGGTCGGGCGCATCAAGCGGGTGCGCGAGGTCGCGGAAGCGCTCAGCTCGGGCGACCTCACGCAGTCCTCCGGGCTCGCGGCGACCGACGAGCTCGGAGACGCGGGCCTCGCCCTCGACCGGGGTGTGACCACGATCCGCGGGCTCGTCGGCGGCCTGGCCCGTTCCGCGGGGACCCTCGCGGCGGGGACCGAGCAGCTCGCCCTGGTGGCGTCGCAGTTCTCGGCGTCGTCGGAGGAGACGGCGGCGCAGTCGGGGGTGGTGGCTGCTGCTGCGGAGCAGGTGTCGCAGAACGTGCGGACGGTGGCTGC
>NZ_JBHVOS010000056.1:0-1081 GCF_042887685.1 Oerskovia sp. NPDC057915
CTCCAGTGGTCTGTCGCTGAACGCGCTCGCCGCGATCAAGATCGCGCTCTGGGAGAACCGCGGTTACCTCTCGCACGAGATCAAGGTGACCAATGGCAAACCGTTCTATCTCGGTCTGCATCTCGGTCTCGGTGACCCGTGCGGCTACGAGAAGCGCGGGAAGATCCACACCGATTACGTCTACGGCATCGACTACGAGGACACCCCCGGTGTACGTGGAGATGTCGTGATGCAAATCGGTGACGGAACAAGAGATTTGGATCCCGGAGCGCTCGCTCTCGGGAAGATCCGCACCTTCGGGTCGGCGCTGAACAAGATGGCCCTCGCCAGCTGACCCCCAATCGAAAAACCAAAGGGGAAAAGTCATGTCACTATTCCGAACCGCCTACGGCAACCTCTATTCCGAGAACGGGTGGCGCATGTGTACCCGCGCCGCCTGCGAACGCATCCTGATACCCGGCGCAGACAATCAGTTCCTCGCCGCGATGATCGTCCGCTCCGGACCATCCGAGGTCGTCCTGCGCGCCTGGGCGATCTGGTACCACCGCAACGTCGAACGACTCGACCTGTACAAGGCCGGCGTCGGCGACGACTGGGGATGGTCCGAACGAAACGACGTCGGCAACTCCAACCACCTGTCCGGCACCGGACTGGACTTCAATGCGATCCAGTACCCCTGGACACTGCGCACGATGCCCACCCCCCGCAAACAGAAGGTCCGCGAGGGTTTGCGTCTGTTCGAGGACAACATCTTCTGGGGTGCGGACTGGGCACGCGCCGACGAGATGCATTACCAACTCAACCGCGGCACCGCATACGGCGACGGTGCATCGGCAAATCTCATCGAGTTCGCGCGCCGTCTCGAAGACGGATACCTCGGGTTGCTTGCCGGGACGGTCACCCCGCCGGTGATTCCGAAGCCCACCTCCCGCCCGACGCTTCAGCGCGGGTCGACCGGAGGAGACGTCACCTACCTGCAGGCGCTGCTCAATCGCATGTTCGCCAGCTACTCGAAGCTGACTGTGGACGGCGACTTCGGACCGGCGACGGAATCTGTTGTGCGCCAGGTTCAGAGCCGATC
>NZ_JBHVOS010000057.1:0-1069 GCF_042887685.1 Oerskovia sp. NPDC057915
CCGGGAGGGGGTGGTGAGCCGGCCGTGCGCCCGCTCGTGATGGTGTGAACGGTACGTTCGGTCGATCTGAGGCGACGGACGTACCGTTCGCTCGGAGAGTGCGGGGTGGGTTTTTTTGGGGGGGGTTTGGGTACGAGAAAGCCCCCCAACCATCACTGGTTGGGGGGCTTCTCTACATTGTGTTCGGCGGTGTCCTACTCTCCCACACCCTGTCGAGTGCAGTACCATCGGCGCTGAAGGGCTTAGCTTCCGGGTTCGGAATGGGACCGGGCGTTTCCCCTTCGCTATGACCGCCGTAACTCTATGAAACTGTCACAGTAACCAACTTCTGATCACCTGTTTTCACCGTGCACCAACCCGAACCCGTTACCGGGTGGATGGATGACGGAGAAAACAGAGTTTCTCATCAGTATCTGTGTGTTGTTTCAGATACCGCACAGTGGACGCGTAGCTTCTTTGTGGTAAGTCCTCGGCCTATTAGTACCAGTCACCTGCATGCATTACTGCACTTCCAGTTCTGGCCTATCAACCCGGTGGTCTGCCGGGGGCCTTACCCCCTCGAGGGGGTGAGAAACCTCATCTTGGAACAGGCTTCCCGCTTAGATGCTTTCAGCGGTTATCCCTTCCGAACGTAGCTAACCAGCGGTGCTCCTGGCGGAACAACTGGCACACCAGAGGTTCGTCCGTCCCGGTCCTCTCGTACTAGGGACAGCCTTCCTCAAGTTTCTAACGCGCGCGGCGGATAGAGACCGAACTGTCTCACGACGTTCTAAACCCAGCTCGCGTGCCGCTTTAATGGGCGAACAGCCCAACCCTTGGGACCTACTCCAGCCCCAGGATGCGACGAGCCGACATCGAGGTGCCAAACCATCCCGTCGATATGGACTCTTGGGGAAGATCAGCCTGTTATCCCCGGGGTACCTTTTATCCGTTGAGCGACACCGCTTCCACTTGCCGGTGCCGGATCACTAGTCCCGACTTTCGTCCCTGCTCGACCTGTCAGTCTCACAGTCAAGCTCCCTTGTGCACTTGCACTCGACACCTGATTGCCAACCAGGCTGAGGGAACC
>NZ_JBHVOS010000058.1:0-1016 GCF_042887685.1 Oerskovia sp. NPDC057915
TACCCGGGTGTGTTCGAGGGGGTGGACCTGGTTCTTTCGGTGCATGAGGACGGGACGGGCTTCTCGGAGGTGTTGCGGGTCGAGTCTCCGGCGGCGGCGGCGAATCCGGCGTTGGCGTCGTTGTCGTTCCCGGTGCAGACCACGCAGGGGCTGAGTGTGGTCTCGGACGAGGGCGGGTTCGTCGCCGTCGACGAGGCGGGTGAGGAGGTCTTCACGTCCCCGACGCCGTTGATGTGGGACTCGGGAGCCGATGAGGTGACTGACGCTGTCGGCGGTGCTGGGGGTCTGGCGCCGTTGGCTCCGCAGGCGTTGCGGAATGGCGGGGGCGCGTCGCTCGGGGCGAGCCTGTTCGCGCTCCCGGCCACCGGCGCGGTTGAGCCGGAGTCGGGGGTGGGTGCCGGTGACCCGGTCCTGGCGCCGCGTGAGGGGGACGAGATCGCCGCGATGCCCGCCGACGTCACCGCTGAGGCGGTGACGATCACCCCCGACGCGCAGATGATCACCGACCCCGAGACCGCCTGGCCCATCTACATCGACCCCAGCGTCTCCGGCAGCCGCAACGAATGGACGATGGTCCAGTCGGGGTGGCCCACGAGCACGGGTGGGTACATGTTCAACGGCGACCAGGGCATGGGGTTGTGCGACCCGGCCGCGACGTCCGCGTGCAGCCGGCGCAACACGCAGCGCCTGGTCTGGGAGTTCGGTGGGCTTGACGCCGTGGCAGCGGCCGACAGCGCCGACGTGATCAGTGCGACGTTTGCCGTGGTGGGCACGCACTCGTGGAGCTGCACCGCGACGACCACCGAGCTCTGGTACACCGCGCAGATCTCGGGTGGGACGACGTGGAACAACCTCGGGTGGGGGGCGCCGACGGGCTCGGCGAACGTGGCCCACAAGTCCTCGTGCGCCGGTCAGCCGGTGCGGTGGATCGAGATGGACGCCACGGGGGGTGCGCGTGCTATCGCGGACAACGGGAGCTCGGTCCTGACGATGGGGATCAAGGCCGCCGACGAGGG